>JACZWF010000115.1 GCA_022572285.1 Nitrososphaerota archaeon
TAAATCGTATTACAAGTAAGCTAGAGCACGTTCAGCTTGCTGGCGGCGGAATAGATAGTGCTGACCTCATTCTGATCGCCCCATGTACTGCGAATATCTTGAGCAAGATTAGTTCGGGAATCAGTGACACGACGGTCACCACTTTCGCGGCAGTTGCGTTGGGGTCGGGGACTCGGGTCGTAGTTGCCCCTGGCATGCACGAGCCGATGTACTCCAATCCGTTGATCAGGTCGAGCATGACTAGACTTCAATCAGTTGGGGTGGAGATTATAGATCCTTTACTGGTCGAGGGAAAGGCCAAGCTTGCGTCAGTTGATAAGATATTGTCACACATTATCCGCCTTAATCAGCCAAAAGATATGAGCGGAATGGATGTGCTCGTGACAGCAGGCCCGACCATATCCAGAATAGATAGTGTTAGGACTATCTCAAATCGATCCTCGGGGAAGATGGGGGTTGCTCTTGCAAAAATAGCCCGCGATCGTGGCGCCTCTGTCACTCTAGTTTATGGGCCTGGCTCAGCTACCCCGCCAGATGGCGTTGTTGTAAAACGCGTAGAGACAACCGAGGAGATGTTCTCTTGTGTAAAAGAAGAGCTTTCGAGTAGGAAAATAAGTCTCCTAATTGCTGCTGCCGCCCCTTCTGATTTCGTTGTCGCCGAACCAGCCAAAGAGAAGATCTCTAGCAGAGATAGGCCATCTCTATCGGTGGAGTTGGTAGCTTCCCCGAAAATCATAAATTTGCTGAAGAAGAACAAGATGACTCACCTCGTAGCTTTCAAGGCATCTGATCGCAAGTCTAAAAAGCTTCAACGTGAGTTGGAGGCCATTTTCGCGGAGAGCGCCGCCGACATGGTCGTAGTCAACGAAATATCGAATCCTGAGTCTGGTTTTAGTTCGGATTATAATGAGGTAGTAATATACCAAAACCCGAAAAAAGGAGTATCAATCCCACGAGCCCCCAAAGATGAGATTGCGAAGACTGTTGTCGATCATTTCATGCGCGTACATGGCAAGGGAAAGAAAAACGTCAGACCAGGATAGGTTGGTGGCGATTGTTGTACCTTAAAATTCACCGCTCTCCAGAGGGCAAGGCTTGTACCTGAAGGAGGTGAATCAGATTTTCAGGTCTGCCATCCTGAACACATACTTCCAGCCTGAACTTGCCAAACTAGGATACGAGCAAACGAGCGTCAAACACGGTTTAATTGGGACTGGGGGGGTCTCAAAGGATGGAGTCCTACACATCTTCTTCGACATAGAAACTGGAAGTGAATACCCTGATGGTGATGAATGGGTAATTGCTGAGTATCTCCTTCCTTTTGATGTCAAACTTCCTGATTCACTAAAATCTCCAGACTTGTTCACGACACTTTCAATTGGTCAGGGAAAAAAGCATTGGAGGCATCGTGAGCTCATCCGATACCGATCTGGACGCGCAAAGAGACTAGAGGAAGCTAGAGATTTCATAGAGAGAAAGCGATCTGAGCTTTATTCAGCTCTCAATGAGAATTCGATTATTACCAAACTTAAGGATGAACGATGAAAGAAATTTCCTCCGTTCCGACGCGGGGATTACAAATAGCTTTAACTTCCGACGGAGCCAGGAAATTTATCGGACTATCACCATTGGAGAACCGAACACGAAGAATAGCAACAGTTTCGGCCTTTGCTGCGCTCTATGCGGCGCTAAGGTTTATTCCGTTTAGCGTTGTAATTGGAAGTCCAGGAGCTTTCTTTTCCTTCTCCGACTTTCTTCCTCTGCTTTACGGAATCCTCCTAGGACCTTATCTCGGAGTCCTCTCAGTTGCTATTGGTACTTATGTGTCCTTTGCACTTGCGAGACCTCCAATCTTTCCTGAATTTCTTCCATTCGAGTTCCTCCCCGCTGCCGTGAACGTACTCATTGTGGGCTTCATCTTTAGCCAGAAAAAGCGCAACTCAATACTAATATTTTCTTTAATCCTTCTCGCCTTTGGATTGCATCCCTTCACCTTACACCTCGTACCGATATCGACCTTCGGGACATCCATAACATTCCCATTCTATTGGCTACATCTAGTCGCAATTGTCCTTCTAGCTTCACCGCTGGTGGACAAGTTCGTCAAGAGATTCAGGGGAAAGCAAACAGGAACCTTACTTTCGGGCATGATCCTATTTGCTTTCATAGGCACAATGTCCCAACACATAACTGGAGCCTTCCTTACCGAAATATCCAAGGGAAACATAGCTAGAGTATTAGACCTACAGGGGTTCTCTGCTCTATGGAGAATCGTCTTCGTTGCTTATCCTTTTGAAAGAGCAATAATCACCCTGGCTAGCGCGCTTTTGGGTGCGGCGGTGTTGCGCAGCCTGAATACAACGTTTTTCAAACAAGATATCGAGACTAACAAGCCTCATGATGACCTGCGAAGAAATAAGTAAAATCTACTTATTCTCGATCCTATCCCGATCTGCCATGAAGACAGCGCTAATAAGGGATGGCGAGCTAAGTATTGAGGAATTACCTATTCCATCTCTTGCCCACGGAGATATTCTCATAGAGATGAAGGCTTGCGGCTTATGTGGCTCTGACATAGAGAAAATTCGTGGAGAGTATAACGTATCTCCGACTATCGGGCACGAAGCTTCCGGCGTCGTCAAGGAGATCTCAGTAAATGTAACCGGGATTGAGGAAGGTGATAGGGTGTTCCCTCATCATCATGTTTCCTGCAAATCTTGTCACTTTTGCAGAACGGGAAGCGACACGATGTGCAAGAGTTATCGTGAATTCCATTTCGATCCGGGAGGCTTTTCTGAATTCTTTCGGGTTCCTAAATGGAATGTGAAACAGGGTGGAATTCTGAAACTCCCCGAGAATATGAGTTATGATCAAGCATCTTTTATCGAACCGACTGGCTGTTGTATTAGAGCCCTTAGGAGGAGCGGAATTGCTAAGAACGATTCACTCTTCGTTGTTGGAGCGGGTCCGATCGGTCTTACAGTGCTTCAGCTAGCTCCACTTTTTGGGATACCTAATGTTATCATAAGCGACGTAAATCCGAAGAGGCTCGAGTTTGCGAGGCGGCATGGCGCTTTGGTAACGCTTGATCCAAGCAATGAGGATATCTCTGCAGTGATTATGAAAGAAACTAAGGGGGTCGGCGTTGATTGTGCTATTATCGCTTCAGGAAATCCAAAAGCTGTCCGCCAAGGATTGGAATCAATTCGTAGAGGCGGGAGCGTAATTTTGTTAGGAATTCCCCCCCTCGAATCATCCTTGGATTACGGAGTTGAAAGACTCGTCAATAATGAAGTTACAATGATCTCAAGTAATGCGGCCAACGACGGGGAAGTTCGCCTTGCCCTTGATTTCATTTCCAAGGGCCATATAGACGTGGATTCAATGATTACTCATAAATTTAGTATCGAAAGCATTGATATTGCACTAGAAAAAATCTCCGGAGGAGATGTCATCAAGTCAATCATTATACCTTGAAGCAAACGATAAACAATTAAAACCGTAACCGCAATGAGGCCTCAATGAACCCGGCTGTGGGGAAAGAGATTCGAACAGGCCATCTTTTTCACGCAACAGGCAAGGCGTTTGTTGTGGCATTTGACCATGGTCTGCTCATGGGTCCGATCAAAGGACTCGAGGATATCGTACAATCAGTATCAGCCGTTGCTTCAGGTAAACCAGATGCAATCCAGGTCACGCCCCCTGTCGTTGGGGCGATAAGAGAGAACTTCTCAGTGAGAGGTGGGCCGGCATTGGTAGCTCGGATTGATGTTTCAAATGTATGGCGGACAAAACCCGAGCCCAGACCAGGATATTATGAGAGAATATTTTCCATCAAGGACGCTGTCAGGGTAGATGCTGATGCTGTGGTTGCATACCTCCTAATAGGTTTCAACGATGATCGCGACGAGGGAGCAAACTTGCGAGCTTTGGGCCAGATCGCTGCGGAAGCGATGGATTATGGAATGCCGCTTATCATAGAACCCTTGGGAATCGAAATAGGTAGCCAAGCGGTTAGAGAAGAAGATATTATCAGACTGGCCGTGAGAGTAGCTTCAGAAGTTGGAGCGGACATCCTCAAGGTGGATTATACCGGTTCAAGAGAGAGTTTCGCAAGAGTAGTAAATTCGACCTTTCTTCCACTCTTAGTTCGAGGAGGTCCCAAAACGAAGACTCTCGAAGAATCGTTCCAAATGGTGGAGGACTCTCTTGAAAACGGTGCTCAAGGGATCGTTTTCGGGAGAAATGTTTGGCAGGCTCGTGATCCGAGCAAGATGACTGAGGCCTTGACGAAATTGGTACATGGTGAAGTTGGGATCAAAGAGGCAGTAAGCCTCGCTGAGAAAACTTGACTATGCCTTGGACATTCGGTCAGTAGGCCACCTTTGAAAACTACAGAGACTGAATATTAGATCCTGATAATTAACTGAAGATGTACAAACGTACATCACTCAGTGCTATAGGGATATATATTGCTCATTCTCGGCATTAGAATATAGACAGATGTCGAAAAGATCGTTTACTTCGGCTAATAAAGAGCAACACTCCGAACTCGAGGAGAGCTACAAAGTCGCCAGAGAAGGGGTAGAGACAATTGGGCTTCGATTAGTTGTCGACAATAATAAAGCAGGTGAGATGGTAGTAAAAATGAGGGCAGAGACGGCCACTCTTTTCATAGAAGAGATTCAGATTGAGAAAAAGTATAGGCGTAAAGGATTTGGTACGCAACTCGTCAGGTATGCGGAGGATATTGCTAGGAGTTGTCGTCTCACCAGAATTGAGCTTAGACCGTTTACCACAGACGAAAGCAGTATGAGCACCCCTGGGCTTCGACAATGGTACTCTAGGATAGGGTACACCGAAACCGGGGATTCCATGTACAAGGCCTGCTAGCTGGGACCACAAGAGCATCTTTAAGGCTTAATAGTATTACTAGGCTACTCGGTAGTCTCAATGTCGCGAGAGAGTGAGGATGTTCTAAAATCTCTTCCGACAGAGAGTCGTTTCTATCCGAGCTATCGCTACTTAAGTGAGGTAGAGTCTGCTAACAGATCACCAGAATCATTCTGGTCAAGTCAAGCCAAGAAACTAGATTGGTTTAGAGATTGGGAGGAGGTATTGGAATGGAACGAACCTTATGCAAGATGGTTCATAGGTGGAGCGATAAATGCGTCCTTCAACGCTCTGGACCGTCACATCCACACTTCACGGAGAAACAAAGTCGCGTACATATGGGAAAGCGAAA
>JACZWF010000116.1 GCA_022572285.1 Nitrososphaerota archaeon
TATGATGCCTCATTCCCTTCCCGACGAGTCCATGTTCACCAACTCCCTCGGAACAGGCATTAATGATAACAATCGTTCCGCCGCGTCTTACAACCTGTCTGTCATCGTCCCTCGATCCCCAAACATTCAAGGCATTGAGGGACAATAGGAACCAATTGTCTCGTGGAAATGCGTTGAATATGCCTACATCCAAACCGTATGGTACCTTAGTGGAATAGATCCTACTAGCTGCCTCGGTTGCTTTCAGAAAAGCTTTCGATGGATGCCCAGCAAAGACACGTGCGGTTTTTCCCAGAGGAGTGGAGATAGTATTCACAATGAAGTCGAGGCGCGCAATTTCTGCCGCCTCATCAATGTCCTCCCTTCTGCTATTTCCTTTGATTCTCCCGATTTGCCCTTGAAGTGATTCGTTAACAGGACGGTGATTCGCGTCGATAGAATCAATTCCAGCCAGACCAGGCATGACAATCTTCCCTCCTCCACTGAATCCAGCATAGGGATGGGGCATCAAAGTGCCAACCCCAATTCGAAAATCGGCGTTAAGGAAAAAGGCGTCTATGAAGACAGGCGTTCCTGCTCTGGTTTTCCCTAGAAATTTGTTGTTTTGATACGCGTTGTGATTGTAAATTCGAAAGTCTTCGACAATATCTTTCCCCAGTTTCTTGATCAAGTCTTCGCGGGTGAGTGGTCTATGAGTTCCAGTGCTCATCAGAAAATAAATCCCTTCTTCTTCGACCCCTCCTGACCGCAACTCTTCCATCAAGATTGGAATTATCCTGCTTGCCTCGGTTGGTTTAGTCAGATCATCGACTGCAATGCAGACAGATCTCTTTCCCTGGACCATTTCAGCTAACCGGGGAGAACCTATGGGAGAAAGAATCGACTCCTTAATCTCACTATCACTTACCGCCTTCGATCCCTTCATTTTTGCTAAGCTAACGACCCAACTGTCGGGTAGAATAACCTCCATCATCTCATTCCCATACCATGATTTCCATGGTGCTTGCATGGAGTTGGTTGCCCGAACTTGACCTCTATCCAAATTCCTCATTAAGATATCAGCCAAAATAAAATCAACCTCCTCGTCGATGTTAACGGATCTCTCAGAGGGCATGACGTAGGCCCGACTGTCACGCCCCTTGAAAGATCTCTCATTAATTAGGACATCTCTCCTCGTTGCGTATATTGCACCATTTCTAATGTAGATCTCGGGTAGTTTCTGTCTTGGCAGATTCTCAACAACTTCGTTGGCATAATCGTGAAGCCTCCCTTCCGAGTCGATTAATTTCATCCTGAAAGGATGATTCGCTCCTACTCTTTCAACGCTTATCACGGATGTGGCCTTTGTGGAGATAAGCAGGTCAATGCAGTTGTCGATATCCTCGGCAATACGAAGCGGCGAAGTCGGTTGAAGCATAACTATAATGTCAAATTTCTCCCCCTTGGACTCGAGGGTGTCAACAGCATGCTGGACAACATCAATAGCTAAGGCATTATCAGAGGCGAGGTGTTGAGGCCTTACAAACGGTACCTCTGCACCATACTTTCGTGAAGTGCTGATTATCTCATCATCATCTGATGAGACGATTACCATCTGAAGTCTTTTGGCTCGCAGGGCTTCAGTGATTGTGTAGGAAAGGAGAGGTTTTCCTTGTAGATGTTTAAGATTCTTCCTGATTATTGATCGCGAACCGCCCCTAGCCGGTATAATGCCAAGAACCCTCTCTCCCGCGGTGCTTCTAGATATCTGGGGTTTCTTCCCAATTGAAGACGGTTTTCCCATTGATCTTGCTGGCAAACCGCCCTCTATAATAATCTCTATTCACTCGCTCCGCATGACTGAGTCCGGGTCTCTTTCTGCCAATCATCGAATAGTATTCAGGAATTTTGGAAACATGGTCCCTTTCTAACTCATCGTTACTCATTCCCGCATATTCAACTAGAGATTTAAGTTGCTGGGAGTCTATCGAAACAGGACCGTCCTTCGTCATTCCTCTCTCCAAAATCGTAAAGTGTCTCTCTATTATATCCGCGCCCAACCAGAGAGCTACAAGAGCAGCTTTCAGTCCATCTCGTTCTACTGATGTATGATCGCTGAAACCTACGTGATGGGTAAAACCTCTAAGGTAGTTCATCCTTGTAAGATTCAGAATTGTGAGAGGGCTAGGATAGACAGTTACGCAGTGCATGAACGAGTACGGATAGTCTTTGAGTGTCTCTGCAGTCTTTTGAACTTCCTCGTCATATGTCGCTCCGGTAGAGATGAAGAGGTACCTAAATTTCTCTTTCAGCTCTCGTATCATTGGGTAGCTGGAGCAGTCGTAGCTTGCGACTTTAACCTCATCAAATCCTAGATCATGGACCATAGGGATTCGAGATCTAGAAAAGATCGTTGTGAGAGGTTTGACCCCGGTCTCGCGACATAGATCCAAGAAGGCACGATGACCGTCAACATCAAGGTCGAGTGACTTCAGCCTATCGTATTCAGCATGATAGGGACGCCTGAGGACTTGAGGCATTGCCCGTTCAATTCTGCCGTGCTCGAACCTTTCACGAAAAGTCAGGTCATCTGCAAACATAGTCTGGATCTTTGCGTAATCTGCTCCTGCCTCAGCTACCGCGTTGACCATATCACCAAGAGTCTTTAGACTACCATTATGATTTTGACAAAGCTCTGCGATTATTTTGGCCGCCATTGACCACTGAGTCAGCCATTCTAAATCTGGCTAGGATATATGTCTGCAAGGTATGGCTGTAACACAGGGTGCAGACTTGATAGGTGTCTCTACGATCTTCTATGGTTTTGGAGGTATACCACTCGTGGAGAAAGTTGGAAAGATACTCAATGCCTTTGAAGCTGCCGAGGTCCCTGCACTGATTCAGGTGGGTGCTTCAAGACCGGAAAGGAATTATACAGATATCGTGAGAGAACTAACAAGGCTTGGTCAAGAAGTCGAAGTTAAGTTTAGCATTCATCAGAGCATTTGGCTTCCTTCGGCCGACTTCTACATCAACATAGCTAGTTCCGACGAGCGGATGAGGAGGAGTAGTATAGAATCTCTAAAAAAGAGTATCGTATTTGCCCGAGATATAGGTGCCTCTCAACTTTCATTCCATGCGGGTTACGCGACTGACATGCTCACTCAAGCTGTAGAGTACGGCCCACTTGATGTTCAGAATAATGTACCTTATGCCGACGCCTATCGTAATTCAATTTCCAGCATGATCGAGCTTCTTGAGTATGCGGAACGAGAGGTGCGTTTGAGCATAGAGAACTCTAACTATAGGCCAGAGAGGAGGTATATGTTCTCTCTCCCGGAAGACTTCGACAGACTTCCAGAGAACATCGGTGTAATCCTAAATTCTGGCCACGTCTACTATTCTAGTAAGAGACTGAACTCACCTGAATATGCGAAAAAGATTATGGGGTGCGTTAAAGAAAGGGTGATGGAGATGCATGTCAACGATAATGATGGGTCAGAGGACCAGCATAAGCTAGTCGGGTACGGGCGCGCACCAATTGAGCAGATGATTGAGCAGGTTTCTATGAATGGAAAAGTTCCTAATCTCATAATCGAAGCTCACCAGAGGAGACATCACTATCTAGATTCCGATCTTGTAGAGAATATCAAGACCCTTGTTTCCCTCGAGGAGACTGTCAGAAAATCATTTTCACTCAATTGAGTCCTCTTGCTCGGTTCAGGGACTCCTCGACAACCCGGGCGAAATTATCTATACTAAACTTGGCCTCGACTCTCTCTCGGGCTAAGATCCCCATCTTATGTCTTCTCTCATCGTCGTTCAGGAGCTCACCGATCTTCTTGGCCCACTTTTTAGGATCGGGAGGAACTATGAATCCTGTCTCGCCATGTACGACCGTCTCTGATGGACCCCCCCCAGGCGACGCTATTACGGGTCTCCCGCTCGCCATTGCTTCAACGGGACCATAACCAAAGTGCTCCATTTCGGGCGTATACAGGAAGATACTACACCCTTGATATAGTGGAATCAGTTCCTTATCGGGTAAGTCTGCTCTGACTTGGATTTCCTTGTCCAGATTCTTATCACGAATGCCGTGAATCAGCTTATCAAGATACCATTCAAATCCCGGTTGTTTCGTTCCAACAATTATTAGAGATACCTTGGTCCCCTGAGATTTCAAGACACCAATAGAATTGATTGCTAACTCAAGATTCTTGTTTGGTACTATCCTATTCACGGTCAAGACGAAATGATCATCATTCTCGATCCCCCGGCTAAATTTCTCAAGATCCACACCTGGAAAAGCTACGAGACTATTAACTCCATATAGCTCTTTGATTGCATTCTTGGTGAAAGAGGAGTTGCTTATCACGCCCGATGCACTCCGAAAACCTTTACATTCTTCTACATCTACCGGGTAATGCAACGCTCTTCGTATCCAGTCACTTCTTCTAATCAACAGTTTTTCTGGATAGTGGCAATAAATTAGGGATGGCTTGAAGTGCATGGGTAAATAGTAGTTCGAGCTAAAGATGAAAAAGTCTGGCTTGAATCTCTGGACTCCGTATTCAACCATCTTCCTGCTCCCAAAGAAGGCATTCAGAGCTTTGAAGCGACCAAAGGAAGTTTGTCGTCCTGGCGAAACGAAGATTTTCTGGCTCCCGAATTCGGGGAATGATTTGGAGCTGTCATATCGGGTAGTGAAGTAGGCAGTTTCATGTCCCAGTCCAGTCATGACAGAACCGAGCGCCAAGACAAGCCTCTGGGCACCTGTCCTCATCGAAATGTCGTAATGCACAATTGCTACTCGCAATCAGCTTACCTCTCCATATAACTGGATGAGTCGAGTAGCAACTTTCTTGCCGTCGTGAGTATTAAGAATGAAATCCCTGTTCTCCCTCCCCTCGCTTTTCCTCCTGCTAGGGTCGAGGACGGTTTCGATTCTTCTTTCCAGATCATCTCTGTGCCGATAATCGATTGTCACAAGTCCACATGACATAGCCTCTAGACAGGTCTTACTAGGGGAGAGCACACTCATTCTATCTATGTAAATATCATACCGCTGAAGGACCTTGTGGATCTCAGAGTAGGCGAACGGTCTTCTCGAGTAGATATCAACGTCGACTCCACCAATCCTGAGCTTGTTGACGAGGCGCTCTGGTACTCTTTCATACCAGAGATTGAAACCTATAGCTTTCGGCTTCTTATTCCTGAGAGCTCTGGGAGAAAACCTTCCAGTGTCGATAGGATTCGGTATATCT
>JACZWF010000117.1 GCA_022572285.1 Nitrososphaerota archaeon
ATCTCAGGTGATATGATAGTCAGTGCTAGCGTAGATCTCGGGGCAGATGAAGAGGGAACAGTAGATGCGATGGAATCTGGAGGGAGACATCTGGAAGGATGTAAAAAGGTGAGAGCGCAGTTCCGCGATGTTACGAAGAACAGCTTCAGAGCAAAGTACCTGAATCTAAACCTCGAGGAAGACGCAAGGGAGAGAGACTATGTGTCATTGGAAGGAGCTCTAAAAGACACACAAAGAGAACTGGGTCTCTCAAAAGCAGCTGAAGGTTTCGCCCTAAGATCGCTTGACCTCTTGTTTAACGCAGAGGCGTCATTGCACCATCAAGATGTGAAGACGATACACCTTCATGAAGCTGGTTCAGTAGATACGCTAGTCGATATCCTGGGTGCTTCATTTGCGTTAGATGATCTTAGGTTATTCAATGACACTGATATCTACTCTACACCTGTTGCAGTTGGTGGAGGTTCCCTTACATTCTCCCACGGAACCCTCTCGAATCCATCTCCCGCCGTTTTGGAGATCGCACGAAGCTGCGGCATTGTAATAGTGGGAGGTCCCGTTAATGCCGAAACAGCTACTCCAACTGGTCTCGCAATACTCGGCTCTCTAAATACAACCGCTCTTGAGTCATATCCAAGATTAAGGCCCCTTGCCGTAGGAATAGGCGCGGGGACGAGAGAGTTTGATGGGGTTCCTAACATTCTCAGGATTACAATAGGTGAATCTCTCAATTTGATAATTGAAGAAATAGTCGTCTTGGAGACAAATCTTGACGACCTTACAGGCGAAGAAGTCGGTTACGCCACAGAAAGGATTCTGGAAGAAGGTGCCAAGGATGTTAGTGTCATCCCGATCATGGGAAAGAAGGGAAGGCCGGGATTTATCCTGAAAGTTATTACCGAGTCGTCAAAATCGGAAGAGCTAGCAAATCTGATAATGAAGGAAACTGGAACACTGGGCGTTAGAGTTACATCGACTCCTAGATATGTTGCAAGTAGGGAATTTGCAACTCTGCACTTCACCATTGATTCAGCCGAGGAGATCGTTAAATTGAAGATTTCGCGTGATGGCTCCGGGAATTTGATAGTCATGAAACCCGAATATGAGGATGTAAGACACCTAGCAAGGAAGTACAAGAGACCTCTAAGGACTATAAAAGAAGAGATTATGGAGCAAGCCAGGAAGAAACTAGTGACGTGACCGCTTTACGATTAGAGCAGCAACAACTCCAGCTGCAACTCCCGAATCTATGTTTACCGTAGTTATGCCCAGTGAGCAAGCTTGAAGCATACTCATTAGAGCCGCGACTCCTTTTTCGCCGTACCCATATCCGAAGGAGGTTGGAACTCCGATAACTGGGACATCCACCAATCCTGCAATTATGGAAGGCATTGCACCTTCCCTTCCCGCCACTGCGATTATGACGTCAACGTCCTCTTCGACGATGGATCTCATGGACCTGAATAACCTATGAATGCCGGCCACGCCGACATCATATGAGGTGATAACTCTACAATCTGTCTCCTCAAGGACGACCTTAGCCTCCTCTGCTATTGGTATATCTGCAGTCCCCGCAGTTATTATTGCTACACCCCCTTTCCCCAGCTTATGGTCTCTATGAGACTTCCTTGATCCTGCTTTCGAGAGGACCAACATTCTGGCGAGGTCATTTTTTCTCACACGGGTCCCCTTTGGAACTGCTCTCCTTACGGCCTCCTCATGCTTCGACTCCATACGGCTGATGAGGACCTTTTCGCTATCCCGAAGCATTCCGATAGCAATCTTGGCAACATGTTTGGGTAACTTGCCTTCTGCTAGTATTATTTCGGGTATACCTCGTCTTGAAATCCTCCCGGTATCAATCTTAGCTATGCCTTCTATCTCTCTCACAGAGTTCATCTTCAACAATTTTTCAGCTTCTCTAATGGAAAGATTCCCAGACGATACTTCTGAGAGAATCTCCTTGACGTCCATCGATGCGATAATGTCCCTACTTGTTCATACTCCCGCTCGAGTACCCGGAGAGGTCAAGAGCTACATGCTTGAATCCTAACTCTTTCAATTCTCTGTCTACCCTATCCAGGATACCCTCGTCCAGGAGATTCTTACGTTCATGCTTTCCTACCTCGATCCTGGCAAGCTCGCCGTGACTCCTCACTCTGATTATCTTGACTTTTGAGATTTCTTTGATAAGTTTCTCTGCCTTCTCAACTCGTGAGAGACCGTTGATGGTTATTGGGATTCCATACTCAAACCTTGAAGAGAGGCAGGGCATCGATGGCTTCTCAGAAGTTGTAAGTCCCAATATTCGTGAGATATTTCTAATCTCTCCTTTTGTCATCTTCAACTCCACTAACGGTCTAAAAATACCATCTTCCTCTTCCGCTCGTGACCCCGGTCTATGCCCAAGCATATCATCCGAGTTTGTGCCGTCAACGATGGTCTCAATCGATCTCTCCTTTGCAAATGGAAGCAGTTGACGAAAGAGCTCCTTCTTGCAATAATAGCACCTATCCTGCGGATTCTTAAGATAATCAGGATTACTCAACTCATCAGTATGGATTACTACATGTTCTATCCCTATCTCTGCAGCAATTCGTCTTGCATCACCCAGTTCGTCTCTTGCCATACTTGCGGAATCCGAAGTGACTGCTATCGCTTTACTTCCGAGGGCTTTGTGAGCCACAGCGATGAGTAAGGTACTGTCAACCCCACCTGAAAAGGCAACGACGACAGATTCTTTCCTTTGAAACCAAGTCGTAAGTCCTTCTAGTTTTGTTCCCTCAACCTGCATAGCGTTCACCTTGCTATTTCTGTTCAAGGATTAAATCCTTTCCAACTTTTTCAACATTACAGTGCAATAATCTGGACTCCGTGATTACAAAATCCATTTTTACATCACCTTCCACTCGCTTGATCTTTGGAACGATCTGAAAGTCAAAGGCTAACCCAACCTTCATCGCTCCAATCTCTCTTAGGAACGAATCATAGTAGCCTTTCCCGTAACCTAGCCTCTCGCAGTTCGGATCGAATGCGATCCCAGGTACAATCATGATATCCAGCTCGGCACCAGTCACGATAGATCCATGATCTCCATCAGGCTCAAGGATCCCATGCTTCCCAAGCTTCATATTCTTCCTGCTACGAATCTGGTAAAAGGTAATGGCCACAGATTTGGTATTGACTTTTGGCATCGCGATCTTCTTTCCCTCCCTGAGTGCTAAATCTATCAGCTCGTCTGTCTTTACCTCGCCTTGAGTTGATGAGTAAAAAGCAATTGCTCGGGCGGTTTGGAATTCGTGAAGTGTGCTGAGCCTCACTCCTATAGCAGCAGATCTCGATCCTCTCTCTAGCTCAGTCTGCCCGCTCCTTGACTTCTTTATCCTCTTTCGTATTTCATTACGTTGAGTCTCGATACTCATCGCTCATTATTTGTCAAGTGATTTTGATGGTTGCGCCTGACTCTTCAGCCATCCGATAAGAACTGCCTCATCCTCATCTCCTGAGAAATCGAGCATTGGAACGATCACATTCTCTCCTTCTGAGTGAATAGTTGGAGTAAACTTAGGCATATCTGCATACTCGACTTGAACCCAGACCCTTCCGTCAAGAAATTCCTTCACGAATGTATCCGAGATTACAGAAGCAGCAGGATATGTTAGCTTGTAGGCAACCCCGTTCAGCCATCTAAGATGAGCTGGCGCCATCGGACTCGACTCCACGATCGCCCGCCTAGCTAGCTCGCCTGGTGAAGGATATCGGGTAAATTTTGTAACAACGAATTCTTTGATAGGTCTGTGACTAACCTGAACCATAAACACGCAAACTCATAGAAAATCTAGATAAGCCTTCCTGAAAGATGGATACACCTAAATATCCAGCTATAACGGCGTTATAAAAGAGAGGCTATGATTCATTGTATCGAAGGAGATACAGTCCCCGACGAATAGCCTCGCTGATTCTAGGAATATTCATCTTTATTCTAGCAATCCAGCTCATGAAGGAAGGAGCATCCGCTTTTACTTTTCTTCTCCAAGGGAGAGAGAACCTTACCTCAGCTAACATTCTTGGCTTTGGTTGGCTTTTCTCTTATCTCGTTCTAGGAGGCGGTCCAGTAGCTGCCTCTGCTATAACGCTCCTTGAGGGCGGAGTACTAGACGAAATTTCTACATTCATGATGATAAATGGATCTCGCCTAGGTGCATCATTTGTAGTACTTGCTATTGGTCTGGTCTACTTGTTACGCGGAAGAGAGATGAAGGTAAGTATCTCAATCGGGCTTCTTGCATTTCTCGCTACGGCAACCATCTACTCAATAGGCATCGCAATAGGATATGTCATGCTCATATCAGGCCTTTTCGACTTCCTAGAAATCTCAGGAGTTGTAGGAGTCAAATCTATACTTGAAGTCGTCTATGCCCCGATCCTGAATCTAATACCCCCTTCGTCTCCAGCATTTCTTCTCTTCGCGGTTGGCCTGATAGCTCTTCTGATCTCATTCAAGTTATTCGAAGGAGGTATGCCACAGGTTAGACTCGGTTCAGTTGGAAAAGGTCGGTGGAAAGATGGGCTTTACAACAAGAATGTAATGTTCCTTATTGGCGGACTTGTTACGTTGGTAACCATGTCTGTCTCTGTCTCACTTAGCCTGCTCGTCCCTCTTTCAGTGAGGGGAAAACTGAATCATGAGAAATCACTGCCGTATATTATGGGAGCTAATATCACCACATTCGTTGATACTTTCTTTGTGGCTATACTGGTGGGATCTGCCGTAGGCCTGAAGATCATGATAATAGAGATTATTAGTATTGGAATTCCGACCCTCATCATCCTAGGACTTGTATACAGGAAGTATGAAGCTCTTAACATACGATTGCTACACCTATTCAATAGTAGCTTGAGAACTCTTGCGGTGTTTGTCGGGATAATCTTCATTATTCCACTCGTACTCTTTTTAATCTAGCCAAAAACTGGGCAAGGACTATAACAAACTGTCTCATTATGGCCTAGATCAGGGGGAGAAATCACTGCAAGTGAATGAAGGCGAAACTATAGTCCTATTCGGTCCTGAAGGATCCGGCAAGACTGATCTATTAGAGTCCATCTTCTCCGAACAGGAATCAAATAAACTCTTAGAATTATTCGACTATGAGAAGTTGGTTGACAGAGAAAAGCTAAAAGATCAGATCGGCTACTTCCCCAAACATTTCGAAGGATTTCCCCAGCTCACAGTCA
>JACZWF010000118.1 GCA_022572285.1 Nitrososphaerota archaeon
AGAGAGGCAACTCCAGAGCTAGAAAGACATAATCTCCAGTCTGAAAGAAGAGAACACCCAAGGCCAGGCTGGAAATCATGAAGACGAGCAGAACAAGAGACACCTTTGCTCCGAGCAATATGAAGCTCCTACCTCTTGGGCCCTCCACGACTACCGCCTCAACCTACTAGATATTAAATCTCATCGTGAGATGGAGACTCATGGCGCGCATAAAGATCGAAACGGAGGCAAATGAAGGTGGGGATTCTCTCGAAGCGATATTCCAGCTGCAGAAAGAGTATGTCGGAATGTTGGATTTGAAGAGATATCCTACTGAGGTCGAGAAGCGAATCTCGTCGCTCTGTGTAGCGATCATCCACGAGGCTGTGGAGCTTCAGAGGATGACATCCTGGAAATGGTGGAAAAAAGTTGAAGAATTCGACATTGATCATGCGAAAGAGGAGATTGTTGATCTATGGCACTTCATTGTCCAGGCTTCCACGGAATTGGGTATGGGGCCCTCAGATATTCTCCAAGAGTATAGGAGGAAGAATGAAATAAACCGGGAAAGAGAAAGGAAGGGATACTAGTCACACCCAAAAGCATCAGATAGCGAGAAATAGAACTAATCGTGACTACATTCAGATTGGAGAAAAGGATCGAAAAGGATACTTTAGGATCGATGGAAGTACCTTCAGCTGCCTACTACGGGGTACAAACAGCTCGCGCAATACAGAATTTCCCAATCAGTGGTCTCAGAGCTCACCCGAAGTTCATAGAGGCCTACATGCTTCTGAAGAAGGCTGCAGCTATGGTAAACATGAAGACTGGGCTGCTGTCGGAAAGGCAGGGCAATGCTATAATGGAGGCCGCAGATGACGTTCTCTCAGGAAATCTTCGAGATCAATTCGTCGTCGACGTGTTTCAGATGGGGGCGGGGACCGCGTTCAATATGAATTGCAATGAAGTGCTAGCAAATAGAGCAATAGAACTGCTAGGCGGAAGAATGGGCGCCTATGAGGTAATCCATCCCAACGACCATGTCAATATGAGTCAATCGACAAATGACACCTATCCGACTGCGATGAGATTGTCTGCTCTTTTGCTCCTTCCAGAATTGGAGAAGGAGATTGAAGCCCTCTCTATCTCATTGGCAGAGAAAGGAAAGCAATTTGATACTGTCTTGAAGTCCGCAAGAACCCACCTCCAGGACGCCGTACCCATTAGGCTTGGAGACGAGTTTGTAGCATATTCCGTAGCTATCAAGCGATGCCTTATCTCTATTCGCGCAGCAAAAGAATCTCTCAGAGAGCTTGGAATCGGAGGGAGTGCCGCAGGGACAGGTCTTAATACACCGACTGGCTACTCAAAACTGATTATCGCAGGTCTTAGCGAAATGCTAGATGGCATGGAGCTTCGAGAGGCTGAGGATTTGCGCGAAGCGATGCAGAGCCAGAGGTTGATGGCGGAACTCTCATCTTCATTCCGAAATCTCGCTTTGGAGTTAGGACGAATATGCAACGACCTCAGACTCCTTTCCTCAGGTCCAATGACAGGCTTCGATGAGATCAGACTTCCACCTCTGGCACCCGGTTCTTCGATTATGCCCGGAAAAATTAACCCGTCGATGCTCGAAATGGTCAACATGGTATGCTATCAAATTATAGGTGCCGATACTACAATTTCATATGCTGTCCAAGCCGGACAGCTTGAGTTGAACGTAATGATGCCAGTGATCGCATATAATATTCTCTTCTCCATGGAAATAATGACTCGGGCGTTGCATGAGTTGCGCACTCGATGTATTGAAGGTCTAGCGGCGAATCGTGAGAGATGTAGATACCTCTTGGAGAAAAGTTTGGGTTTGGCTACGGCGCTGAATACAATTATTGGATACTCTAAAGCTGCAGAAGTCGCAGCTGAGGCAAGCAAGTCAGGCCGAACAATAATTGAAATAATTAGAGAAAAGAGGATTCTTTCTGATGACGAAATTAGGCGAGTCTTCGATCCTGTGACTTTGACCAGGCCAGGGATCCCGCGAAAGGATATCTCTCAAGAAAGATGATTAGAATGGCAAAAGCGAAAGGAAAACGCTCTCAGACATACGGGTTTGACTCATTTCTCTCTGTATTTACCTGGAGATATGGGAGCGATGTCATGAGGCGAGTATTTTCTGAGGTAAATTATCGTGCAAAATGGAGGGAAATCTGGACGGCTCTGGCCGAAGCCGAGCTTCGATATGGGCTACTTACAGCGAAGGAGTTTGCTGACATACGAAAGTATTCAGCTGCGGAATACATAGACATCGACAAATCACATCAAGTCGAGAGAGTGATAGGCCATGACCTGATGGCGGAGATTAGGGTCTTCGTAGGACAAGCTAAGGTAGGTGGAGGAAAGATACACTTGGGGGCGACCTCGGCAGACATTGAGGATAATGCCGATATTCTAAGGATGCGAGAAGCTTTGGGAATTATTAGAGGGCGGTTGGTTTCATGCCTTTCACTTCTCGGAGAAAAGATCCAAAGGTACAAGTCGACCGCATGTATGGGGTGGACACATCTCCAACCCGCTGAACCAACTACAATTGGTTACAGATTTGCAACATATGCCCAAGATTTGATTTTGGATGTCTCGGGGATAGATTTTCTGTTGGAAAGGATCGCACTGGGCAAAGGAATGAAAGGAGCTGTAGGAACTGCGGCCAGCTACTCGAGACTAGTCGGAGTGGATCAGTCAAGGGATCTGGAAAAAGAGGTGATGAAAAGGTTAGATTTGAAATCATTTCCGATAACCACGCAGACCTATCCCAGAAAAGTAGATTTTCTAATTCTCACTGTTCTAGCTGCGATTGCACAAAGTATCCAGAAGTTTGCGCTGGATATGAGGATTCTGCAGTCACCTCCTTTTGGTGAAGTCTCCGAGCCCTTTGAACGGCAGCAGGTTGGATCTTCGGCGATGCCCTTCAAGCGGAATCCCGTTCTAGCGGAGAGAGCTAGCTCACTGGGGAGATACGCTTCATCAGTGGTGGCGGTGGCTCTAACCAATGCATCAAGCAGTATGCTTGAGCGGACCCTGGATGACTCGGCTAATAGGAGAATAATTATCCCCGAGTCCTTCTTAGCTGTAGATGAATGCCTTCTTCTTTATTCCAAGATCATTTCTGGAATGAAGATCATGATGAAGAGTGTTGAGAGGAACCTAGAACGCTACGGTAGCTTCTCACTTCTGGAACCCTTAATGATGGACCTAGTCAAAAGAGGAGAGGATCGACAGCAAGTCCATGAGAGGTTCAGGCGAATTTCGAGGAGGGCATGGACTGAAGTAGAAAGGGGAATGAGCAACCCGTTAGAACGACTCCTCACTAAGGATACGAAGATGCGCGAGATTTACGGCAACTCCTTTTCAGGTATGCTCGATCCGAGCGAATACATTGGTGATGCTATATCTAGAACGGACGATTTCTTGAGGGATTCAATCAGACCTCTTGTTGGTAAACGAACAGCTAAGAAAGGCTCGAGTCGCGGGAGATCCTGACCCGGTAGACAAGAGAATCTCGAAGAGGTCATGTGGCTCTTAGTACAGTGGGTGATACTGACCGCTTTGTCAGTCGCTTTACTATCCGCAATTTATAGAATTGTGATTAGGCGAGATTCTCCTCAAGGGGATGAAGGGGAACTCAATCCTACCGGAGGACAGACCTCCGACCGTCATGATCTTCTAGGCACCGAAAACATAGACAAAAAAGAGAGCGGCGAATCTAGCATTTAGTTATGAGAGTCCATCTGGAAAAGCGTGGTATCAGGGCGATGGGCATCGCCGAATCCAGCCGACCCTTGGGAACAAAAAAATCAATTCTATGTTCGATAGTGATGAGAAGTGATTTAATTATTGATGGTTGTATTTTTGGCCACGCTACGGTTGGCGGGAATGATTCTACAGAGAACATAATAACTATGTTCAACAACTTGAAGAGGAAAGATATCAATCTCATAATGATCTTGGGCTCCATCATTAGCCATTATAATGTGATTGATGGGGACAAGATTGCCGAAGAGACAGGAATTCCTCTTGTTGCCATAACTTTCAAGAATTCTATGGGGATAGATTCGAGCTTCCGAGAACGATTTCCTGATTGGCAAGAGAAACTAAAAATGTACGATAGGATACGAGATAGACAACGGGTCAAATTAGCAACGGGTTATTCTGTTTACCTAAGACCGTCTCTGATTTCAATAGAGGATGCCAGAAAAACAGTAGAGAAATTTACCCTACAGGGAGCGCTACCCGAACCACTGCGAGTTGCAAGGTTGGTTGCAAGGGCAAGAGCGTCCGATAACTAATAGGAAACGCGGTCATTCTCCCGCAGGTCCGACTACGATAATTGTGCCCCTCATCCATGGATGAGGTTCACAGTGATATTTGTACTCTCCCGGGGATGTAAAAAGAAACGTGAAGGTATCGTCGATGTCTAGAAAGTTGGATCTCGAAGCAGCGTCAGCGAAATCTTCGGGAGAACCCGGGTCTGCGGTTACTGTATGCAGAACTGAATCTTGACTTAACCAGACCACACTGTTATCGACTCCAAGGGTAACCGTAGGCTCCTGAGGAACAAAGTTCTCCTGCTGGTCGATATTGATGGACCCCTCGACGATTAGAACTTGAAGGGACCCGGGTGGAGAGAGGAATTCTTCAGGGATCTGCTCACCGGCTCCGGCTAAAGGAAGGTATACAAATTGATAGAAAACGATAGTGGCACCAACCGCGACGATTAGAACGAGAGTGAGAGGTCCTGCCAAGCTTAATGCTGAGTTCCTCCCACGTTGTTTCATCAGATTCGATCGGACGCCGTTCATAATATAAGCTTTCTTGAAATCTAACAAACCGCCGTACAGAGGAGGGAGGGGGACAAAAGGATTACTCGTAATTCAGAGATTCGAGGGAGAGGATGTTCAGAAAGCTTTTTCTTCCGCATACTTTCTGATTCAATCCGCAGTGCTATTGGAGAGCCCATCAATGTATTTATATCGACGGGAGGCCCGATTGTCATATTCCTGCGGAGCGTGTTGACCGGTGGCAGATAACGAGGAAAAGCCGAAATCTGAACAGCAGCCTGCTTCTCCTCCAGCTCAGAAACAAAACGCACCTCCGGCCCCGAAGCCAACACC
>JACZWF010000119.1 GCA_022572285.1 Nitrososphaerota archaeon
ATGCTTATCTCTAACAGCATAATTAATTATTTCCTATTCCATTTTTCAAGTGATCTCCAATCTTCATCGGTTAGATTGTTAACGGTCTTAGCAGGGTCATTAGTTACAGCCCAAACCAACGCCACAACCCACCCGATAAGCGACCACCCCAGGAACAGGTTCAAAAGAAAGATAGCCCCCGCATTGTTCTTGCCCTTCATCATTCCGATAATCCCCGGAATAAAATACACACAAATAATGATAAAAAGATAAAAACCGCCTTGTCCGTCTGCGTAGTTTACTGTGTTTGCTGTGTTCATTTTAGTATCCTTTATCGATTTTCAAAAAATATATGCCACACAAGGCCATCATTCATAAAGACAGTATCGAAATATTCGCAATTAAAATCACTAAACGGCTGACCTGTTCCTACAATATGGAAGGTCAACCGTTCTGTTTCATTTTCTGCTTTATCATGCATGGCCCACAATATAATGTCTCCATGTTGCTCGGATACGCTTAGAAATTTAGCGCCTATAGCTATTCCGATTGCTCGGACTATCCTTTTCTCCTCTAGAGAAAAGACTCGCAATTCAGCAGAGATGGAGTCAGGCCCACCTGCTGTTTCTTCTATGAACACCTCGAAAGTTACCAAACCTTCCCTGTCGTAATGCAACTCAAAGCCTACGGTTCTAGTTTCCCCAGGCCCGAGAAAGATGATCTGTGACGTTGGGAAAATGGTAATTCCATCAGAATTCCTAGTGAGTAGCCTTATCTCTCCCGCTCGTTCTATTGTGTTTGCAACTCTCACCCAAGCATAAGTCGACTCACCTTCAAAGGCCGTCTTCGATTCGGTAATTTCGAGATCTATGATTCCTACCTTTGGCAGGAGAACAAAATGAGCGGTAATCACTAAAGGTCCATCTACAATTATGCGAACGGGATTCTCTTCACTCGTATTTCCGTCAAAAATCCAGCGACTGAAAGCATAATCACCTATCCTTCTCGCGACTGAAAGCTCTATCTCATCTCCTGCGCCGTGCCAATCTCCCCCATTCGTGATTTGGGCGAGGCCTTCTGGATTCGAGGCTGTTTCAATAAGATATTGGATAACATAATTCGCAGCTATCGTCTTGAAGTTATCCATAACCAGGCTTATGAGAGGGTCAGAACTAGTAATTCCTCCAGTCCAACCATTGAACAGATACCTGCTCTTCTCAGAAAGAGGAAGTATTTCGTCTGTCCTAATTGTTGCTGTCTCCCCCTCTTCGAACCATCCTCCGCCAATCGGTTCAGCTACGCCGAAGGGTTGCGATGAAAGCCGCAATAGATATTGTCGACTGAAATCTGCTCTGAAAGTTGTTGCCGATCCTGCAATTATTGTTCGGGAGAGTTCGGTATTCCCATCGCCCCAAGACTTGAAGACAAACCGCACTCCAGGGGACCCATCTACGATAGACTGCGGTATGGCCAGCGTGTGTTCCTCGCCTTGAACCCATCTGAAAGTCCTTGGAAGTTCTTCGGGTTGGTAGATTGTCCCATCAATGCTTATAGCTGAAACCCTCGGAGAAGAGTCGATGAGGACTTCGAACAGCTCAAGAATCGTCAGCGCGGCTTGGACCGGTACAGTCCCAGTTGAATATGTTGCCTCGATAATCAGGGGCATCAGGTTCCGTGGCTGAGTTGATTGGAAAGAAGTAATTGTTAGTATCAGGGACCTAAATGATCCCGCTGTTACAGGCACTGGATTCGGCGAAAACGATGCTACAAGATCTCCAGGGAGATTCGGAATGTCGAATAGGATATTTCCAGAAAAACCACCAGATGATGTGATTGTGATATTGTATGTAGTTGATTCTCCTTGAGAAATACTCCTTGACAGCGGGTCGATAATTAGGGAGAATTCCCGGGCCGGTACTTCAACGGCGATCTGAGCAGTTCGCGTAAGGGATCCCGAATTTCCGATTACTGAAAATACATAACTCCCTGGTTGAACCGAGCTAGAAATCGAAATCTGGAGACTGGTTTCTTGCTCCCCGTCAGGGGCTGGTGTGAGAGTTCGGGAAATGAAAATCATTCCTATCCCGCTGATGACGGGACTGGTCGAAAGGGTTATTTGTGCATTGAAATCGTCAATCGATCTAACTGTGATAGATATCAGTGAAGTAGCTCCGACGTTTATTATACTTGATTGTGGATCTACCAGGATTTGGAAATCGCCGACGACCCGAAGGGCGAGGACGAAGCTACCTGAGGCGAAACCGCTTTTTGCGGCGTCAACAATAATCGTAACCTGTGCACGAGTAGTGGGAGTGAACGCGGTGATGAATCGTCCGCTTCCGTCTGTTATTCCTGAGATCGTGGTATCACCGTTGGAGAAAGTCCCGATCCCAGACGTCGCAGAAAGGCTCACGGAAGTACCAGATACTGGAGTGCCCTGTGTATCAGTGACGGTAGCGATTAAACTAGACTCCTGGAAAATTATGGCTGGATTAGGTGTGGCTTGGAGAGTTACAAATAGAGGATTGGGAATCACGTTGACCGTTATCTCGGTCAAGTTCTGCAAACTCCCAAATATTCCGGATATCGTAACGGTATGACTCTTGATCGTGGCACTCTCCGATGCTGCAAACCTTACAACAGCCTGACCAGACTGCCCCTCCGGAACAGGCACAGTATCGGGAATAATATTAACAGTAACACCGGCACCTTGAAGATTTGGAGTATCCTGCAGTGCAACCGTCCCCGAGAAGCGATTTCGCGACTGAATCGTCACAATGACATCCTGACTCTCACCCTGACGGACTGAGACAGAATTGGGGCTACTAAACATCTGAAAGTTTGAGATGTATAATGTAAATGTCACGTCTTGAGTCAATGTACCGTTAGAAGCTATGATCCTAACTTGATGCATTCCGGGGGGAGAAGAAAGCATTGGAGAAACCGTTAATGTTATGGGATTGTAAGGACTTACTACCGTCACGGCTTCCAACGATACGTTGGTGTCATCTGGGATAGTAGCAGGGTCGATGCTGAGGCCAAGCTGATCGTTGAATCCGATAACACTAGAAAAAATGATGTCTAGTGAAGCACTGGCTCCCAGAGGGATAGCAAGCTCTGGTACGCTTGTGGTTAGAGAAAATGGCGGAGGTGGAGTTTGGCCAGATGCTAGGGGAGAAGCTAGAAAAACCAGACCAGCTAGAAAGAAAGCTCTGAGAAATAGCCTAGAAAATGGCATTCTTACCGTCCTTTGAAGCTCCTACAGAGCGAGTAAATTATAAGGGTTGGCTAGTTTGAAAAGAACTATCTTCTTTTCATATTGGAGGTTCAGGTAAAATCCTTTACCAGCTCCTTTACTAATTCAACGGTCTGGTCGATTGGCTGATGTAC
Organism: Nitrososphaerota archaeon; assembly: GCA_022572285.1. GTDB lineage: Archaea > Thermoproteota > Nitrososphaeria > Nitrososphaerales > UBA57 > B1T1B5. The sequence continues at coordinate 3,370 of JACZWF010000119.1, forward strand.
CAATGGCATATACTTGAGGACTTGTTCCTCGCGCTCATAGGTAGGTCTCGAATCCTTATAAAAAATACCAAGGGGTATTCTATCCTCCCATTCTTGCGACCTCTTCAATGCCTGATTCACACTCTGGATGTCATGATTATCCTCTTCTAATCGATAGACCCGCTCCCTAAACCATTGGTAGGTATTCTGCCTATTGTAGGTTACGCATGGACTCATTATATCGATTAGAGAGAAACCCTTGTGCTTTATCCCTTCTTCAGTCAACTTCGCCAAATGGTCCGCATCTCCTGAGAATCCACGAGCGACAAATGTTGCACCTGATACGAGAGCCAAAGCAATCGGATTAACTGGGCCTTCCAGTACACCCTGAGGAGTTGACTTTGTTACCATGCCTTTCTCACTTGTTGGTGCCGCTTGAACTGTCGTAAGACCGTAAACCTGGTTGTTCATGACTACGTATGTTATATCGAGATTCCTTCGCATGGCGTGGATGAAGTGTCCTAGGCCAATGCCGTACCCATCACCATCGCCTCCAGCGATAATTACGGTCAAGTCGTGATTGGCAAGCTTGATTCCCGAAGCTACTGGTACAGCCCGGCCATGGAGGCCATGGAAGCCGTAAGAGTTCAGAAAACCGGGCAGGTTTGAGGAACAACCTATCCCTGACACGATTACTACATCCTTTGGATTCAACCCTAGTGACGCTAGTGCAATCTGCAAACCCCGTAAAACAGCAAAGTCTCCACATCCAGGACACCAGGTAGCCTTTGCCTCTACTTTGTAAAGCGCAATTTCCGCCATTTACCTATTTACCTCTCTGACTTTCGTTATGATTTGACTGGGGTAAAAAGGCTCCCCATCATATTTGAGGAGTTGATTCTTAATACTAAAGCCAGTCTCCATTCTGATCAGTCTGCTCAGCTGACCAGTGTAGTTCGATTCTATTGTAAGGGTATTTCGACATGACTCAAGTACCTCCTTTACTTGTTTTGTATGGAAGGGTAACATATATTTGATATGCATATGGTTCAGTGTCACTCCTTCTTCTCCCAATGTAGAAATGGCTTCTTCGATCACTCCATAGGTGGACCCCCACCCGATGATGGTGAGGTCGGCATCATTTTTCCCCTCTAAGCGCGGCTCCGATAATTCCCGCAAGATGTGTTCCATTTTCCTCATTCTTTTTTGGAACATTCTAGTCCTCATCTCTTCATCTGTAAAAACGTCACTGATTATGTTCGCCGCGTCGTCATGTTCGTCACTTGAGGCTTGGAAAATAGTCCCGGCTCTACCAGGAAAGGATCTCGGGGAGACACCACTTTCTGTGAATGCATACCTCTTGAACCCGTTCCTAGAATCAGCCGAACCCACATCGGGTTTGGCGACTTCCCCTCTCTCAATCGAGAAATCCAGGTTAATACCATCCAGAGATTCCATGTGTTCCGATAAGTAGAGATCGGATAGTACAATTACAGGAACCTGAAACTTTTCTGCAAGATTGAATGCCTCAACTATTGATGAGAAACAGTCCTCAACAGTAGAAGCTGCCAATACAATCTTTGGGTAATCTCCTTGAGATGCACCTAGGGCTTGAAAGAGATCTGATTGTTCTGTTTTAGTTGGTAGCCCAGTTGAGGGCCCCCCTCGCTGGGAGCTAATAATCACGACAGGAGTTTCTGTCTGGCCTGCTAAGCCAATCGCCTCAGACATAAGAGAGAATCCACCTCCAGACGTCCCAACC
>JACZWF010000120.1 GCA_022572285.1 Nitrososphaerota archaeon
GTAGCTATTTGGGCTCAGATGACCTGAAAGATCCATTAGCTGCGATTGGAAGGCAAGCCCTCGCAAATTTCACACCCGCTTACGTATCAATACTATCTTTCAGCTTCCTCTTAGGACTAGAGTCAGGTCGTATCATAGAAATCTTATTTCTAGCCGGTTTGGTCGCCGTTGCGCTTTCAGCCATTCAGCCCATAGTCTTGAGCTATGTACTGAACCCAGGTTCATTTGTGAAGGATTATGCTGACAAATCTGCGGAGGAATTACTGAGAACTAGCATGAAGGAGGACGAGAACACCGTACGCACCAAGATATCTAAGAAATTCGCAGGCGAGTATTCACGGCGATTACGGGATGAAGTAGAAGAAAGAATCCTAAAGAAACACGAACTTCCCGCGCGCGCTACTTAATCCCAGCTTGGGCTTCCGTCAATCGCATCCATAGAATCCATGATGAACCTAATCGGGTTCAAATCCCACCAGTCCCAACCTCGTCCTCAAAACGTCGCTCTGCCAAGTATTCCGAATGAAATTTCTCAAAGTAGGAATGCTTTTTAGCTAATCACACTCAATCCAGATAGAACATGAAAAAACCGCTCATCATAGTAGGCACACCATTTGTTGCACTACTAGCCTCCGGATTCATGGCTATAGGAGGTTCTATAATCGACAGTCTTACTATTTCCATCTTCTCTTACATTATGGTCTCCATTCTATATGTCATAGGTTTAGCTTACATTAAGACAAGAGGGCCAGGTTATGTTGCCACTGATGATGGCAAAGATAGAGAGCTCGACTAGAGAGAACGCTGGAACCTATTCACGCCATCGATATATGCATCGACAGCTTTCTTGACGGACGGTAACCTATGATACAAGATTCCTAACCATTTGGATATCTCTTCCGGTTGCTGAGCAAGTATGAGCTGGAGACCTAACAATAATTTCACTTCATAATCCAGTTTATCAGAGTACTGTGGAAGGTGGAGAGCATCAGCCGAGATCACATAGAAATGCTTCAATGCTTCGATTGTTTCTCCGTCATCAAGGCGGGTAGAGATTTCCTTGGCCATTACGCTAAACTTCGACTCCTTAAACCATATTCTTGCAACTTTATCGAACGAGTCCTTGACGTGGCTCTTTTTCGGAGCTAAGAGCGTGAGTAGCCCAGTCTCTGTTAGACCGTAGTATTTCTTGGTGTTTCCACTTACATGTTTCTCTACCCTATACTTGATTATCTCTTGCCCTTCCACCAACGCCTTGAAAACTCTCTGAGTAGTTCCCAATGGCATCGATGTCCGAACATGTGCTCGGTAGATTGTCGTTGGACCGGAGAACGCGATGAATTCTAGAATCCTGTCCTTTTTTACCTGGAATCCACTCACAACTTTCCTAACTGCGCTCGGTCTCGACATCATATACTCATAATTGTGAGTCTACTGGATAATATGAGTATATATACTGACAGTGCTAGTCTCAGGTCATGATAGGAACAAACGTAGCTCCAATAGCCAGCGGTGCAGTACTATTCCTGATGTCAGTCTTTGGTGACAACATCCAACTAGCACCTCCTGAGCCTTCCCCGAAAGTTGACACTTCTCCCTCAAAGACCGAGGTTACTGGGTCGTCAACACTAGAGCAAGTTGTAACAGAGACTGAAGAGAATCCGGGCTCTCCTGACGTGATAGAACTCGGCTGACGAGGAACGTGACTCGATAGCTTAACCTCGAGTTAGGCTTCCCTTTTCTTTTTCTAATCTCCCCCCATTGGTAAGTACTCTCCAGTGGAGATCAGCCTAGGATCAATGACTAGCCAAGAGGAACGTCATCTTAAAGCGCGCGGTGACGAGTGGAAGACTTCCGATAATCTTGATATAGTTTCGCAGACGAGATTTCGCGCTAAGGCTTAATACTAGAAATGGAAAACCCATACGAAGATCCAAAAGAACCTGGATTACCAGCTTCTGACATGGAGCTGCACTTGAGCAAGACCGCCCTTGTTGTAACCGATCCCCAAGTTGATTTCTTACAAGAGGGTGGTGTTGCCTGGGATCTTGTTAAGAAAACCGCCGAGGAACTAAACACAGTGGAGAATATAGAACGTCTATTCAAAGCGGCAAAAGAAGCAGACATAGTGGTAGCAGTTTCACCACATTATTATTACCAATTCGATCATAAGTGGAAATTTGCTGGCGCAATGGAGAAATGGATGCATGCGAATAAGATGTATGATAGAGAAACCCCCTACGCCGAATTAAAGGAAGGTTCGGGTGCAGATTTTATGCCACAATACAAGAAATATATCTTAGACGGCAAGACAATCGTTCCTTCTCCGCATAAAGTGTATGGTCCTCAACAAAACGACCTTGTCTTACAGCTTCAAAAAAGAGATGTCAGCCAAATTATTTTGGCTGGAATGTCGGCAAACCTTTGCGTCGAATCCCATTTGCGCGAACTATTAGAGCGCGGTTTTGAAGTAGCTGTCGTAAGAGATGCGACGGCGGCAGCTATAATCCCTGAGGGTGATGGTTATCTGGCCGCTTTAGTCAATTTCCGCTTTCTTACAAGTGCCCTTTGGTGGACAGATGAAGTTGTAGAGATGCTGAAGAAGTAACTAATAATAGAGAAATGATTAAAAGTCGATGAAGTAGATAGCGCGGGTAATCAAGAGCATTTTTGCGGTTCTCTCTTGGACAATGTGATTTGAATGCGCGCGCTCCCCCTCCACCCATCATTTTAGAATTCTAAGGTGCTCGATTAGGATCTTCTGAGTTCCGTCCAAGCATTCCTGGATAAGTAAATCTGGATTCGTTCCACGTTTCTTTGTCTCCCTCCATCTCAGATAGGCGTGTAAGTGGTAGAGAAATGTCTTCCTGGAAGAACCTGACTTTAGTCCTGCGATCCAGAAGTCAACCTTGTCGTACTTTAGGAGAGAATCAATATCCAACCTCCTCCGAGGTTCCTGAACCCAAGATGCCAAAGTTCGATGTCTCTTTTCAGATTAAGACACAGACAAATAAAACAATATGATTAGTAGCCCGGCCCAGATTCGAACTGGGGTCACCGGCTTACATCGCCTTTGAAGCACCAAAGGCCGGTATTCAAGAGGCATAACCATTGCTTGACCTCTACACTCGGTGGACTCTTTTGAATCCTCCACCGGGCTAAAGCCTTCTCCGGGCCGTGCTATTTAGCTAGCTAGTCTCTGATTAAGCTTTTCTCTCATGAGACTATCGAGTCTCGCGGTAATGACCTTCAGCGGGTCATGCATTCCAGATCTTATCATCTTGGCTCTCTTTCTAGATTCTTTCAGTTCTTTCCCATCTCGCAAAAAGTGCCTCGCATTCCTTATTACGCCATCGATGTCTCGGGGTTTAGTGAGAAGTTCTTTTGAGATTAAGTACCGTTCAACAAAGTAGCTGCCTCTAAAGAAGGATATTGCTGGAACGCCAAGGAGTGCAGCTTCAGCGGTCATCGTTCCACCCATCCCGATGAACAGGTTTGAACTAAGGAGCAGAGAGACACCATCCACTAGATCTGGAGGGCAGATTACTCTTCCTTTGAAGTTCTCTAGAACCGTATCAATCTGTTCAGAGTATCTACAAAGCACAACGATATTATGGGATCGAAACTCCTCAGCAAGTCGTCTAAGGAGAGCAAATTCCTCGGTATACCCCATCTCTTTGACATTCATCAAATAAGATGCAAAGCTCTCCTCCAATCTCAAGACAATGGTTCCCTTGCTATAATCCAAGTCTAAATCGGGGGTGCCGGGATTCGTAAGATCGCGTCTCTTCAGCCAGACAAAAGGGTCGAGCGCCTTATAGTGGAAGATTTTCCCCCGGGAGACTCCATAACGGGTCCAGGCCTCAGTTGGTATGATCCATGGGCAAAGAAGTGCATCGGAAAGCGGGATAGTGAGTCGTGCTACAGCATTTGCGTGGGGAGAATCGTTCACGGTAACGATCATCATCCCCAGACCAAATGCCACTCTAGTGGCTTCTGGGGAGCTGAAGGATACGGCAAAGTCAGGTGGATCTCCCTCGAACATCTCTTGGAGTAGTCTCATCCTTTCGATGCTTGCAGAGAGCTTTGGAGAGAGATTCTTCCCTCCATGAGATCCGACGAAATCTACCTTGAGACCCCTCTTCCTAATCATAAGCTCCGCCTCACGATAATGTCGAGATGTCACACGCACATCATCGCCCCTCTCTCTAAGATTTTCAATAAACGGTTCGAAAAAAAGGACTTGCTTAGGCGTGAGCATATCTATCCAGACGTGCATTACCTGAATATGCAAAGTCGTCGATTACGGTTATAACCTTTCGTGAGGTTTCAAAAAACTAATGTTAATCCACCGGAAGCTTCTTGCCTCTCCTGAATCCGGCTTAGAATGGAGATGGAGGGTTACGGCGCCTGATGAGTAATTCTTAAGGATATGAGTAGAGAGCGAATGGTTGCGAGTAGGAGAGTGGGAGACTCAAACCCGGTGGTTGTCTATGGCTTGAGCACGGAGGGGTACCAAATCGCATCCTCGCTGGCCATGAATCATACGCCCACAATCCTTGTTGATGAGCGACTGCAAGTCGCGACTGAGGTCGGGCCAGAAACTGTATCGACTTATTCAACTGCGAGAGAACTCATCGAGGAGGAATCACTCTTAGGCATTAGGCCGATCGATGTGACGATCTCCGAAACGGATGCAGTGTTCTTCACCCCCAAAATTCGAAGGCCTGGAGAGGAAGCTAAGAAGGAATGGTCATCTATGCTTTCATCCATCTCGAAGAGCATATCGAAAGGAACTATAATTTTTTCATGTTTACCGGTGGGCTTTGGCGTCAACTCAGAGATGATAGAAATTGTGGAAAGAGCGAGCGGGCTGAAGGCCTGGGAAGAGTTCACTTATGTGTATCTCCCCTTGCTTCCTAGAACAAGATCAGCCATCACCTTTGGCATGGAAAAAAATGAGTTGGTCGAGAAAGCCAATGAAATCCTTCGGCTAGCTCAGATCAAACACCCAAAAAGCCTGACTCTACACCTTTCGGAGATTAATTACCTGCGGGAGATTATGGGACAATACCCACAGCAAGTCAT
>JACZWF010000121.1 GCA_022572285.1 Nitrososphaerota archaeon
AGGCTTCAAAGGGTGGGGTGGGTATGGATAGAGAAAATGTTATTCGGACAGCGCAAACGCAAGCCTCTGATCGTCGTGTCTGAAGCTATGAAGAGAGACTTTGTTCGCCATTACGACACTGCCGCCGGGCAAATTTACTCAGTTCACAGCGGAGTGGATTGCAGAATTTACAGCCCGAAAAACGCTAACCTCTTTCGGGAAGAGATCCGGTCCCTGTACTCGCTGACAGAACAAGACCTCCTAGTATTGTTCGTGGGGGGAGACTGGGTAAGAAAGGGGTTGGCCCCGGCGATCGAAGCTATGTCCCTCCTGCACTCATGCAGGGCTAAAATCCTGATACTGGGCCATGGAGACATCGCTGCTTATCGAAAGATGGCTCAGGACCTGGGGGTAGGAGAGAAAGTTCTGTTCGCCGAGCCCATCCGCGAGAACTGGAAGTACTATTCCGCGAGCGATGTATTTCTGTTGCCCACTCTTTACGAGCCGTTTGGTCTCAGCATCCTAGAGGCTATGGCCAGTGGCTTATCTGTGTTAGTTAGTCAGAACGCCGGGGCTGCAGAGCTGGTCGAGGAAGATGTCAATGGACTCCTCCTGAAGGAGCCCTGGAACGCCGATGAGATTTCAGAGAAGCTGGAACTCCTCTGTAGGGATAGTGAATTACGTAGACGGTTAGGTGAGAGCGCCCGCCGCACCGCCATCAAACAGACCTGGTCCCGAGTGGCCCAAGAGACCATAGAGGTGTACCAACAAATTCAGCAGAGACGTAAAAGGATAGATGCCAGTAGGGACTCCCACCATTACGTGTCCGAGGAAGGGAACTGATATGCCTCGTGATCTTCCGGTGGGCAATGGAAACCTTCTAGTCAACTTTGACCAAGATTACAATATCAGGGATATCTACTATCCGTATGTCGGCAAGGCTAACCACGCTGACCAATGCAAATCTCGCACAGGTGTCCGGGTGGATGCGCAGCCTACATCTTGGCTAAGCGATCCCGCTTGGGTTAAGCAAATGGTCTATGGGCCCGAGACCCTGGCTACTTACGTGACGGCTACCAACGATGAACTGCGACTGAAGGTGATCTTCCAGGACTTGGTAGACTTTCACCATAACATCTTCTTGCGACGTGTGGAGGTCTTCAACCTGGGCCAGCGCTCCAGGAACATCCGCCTCTTCTTCCACTACGACTTCCGTTTTTGGGAGGCGGGCCTGGGAGATGCTATACATTACCACCCAAATAGGAACGTACTGGTGGCCTACAAAGACGACTCCTACTTTCTTATGAATGCTGCACAGGACTCTAGAATTGGGATACAAGGGTGGAGCACAGGAGACAAGAATGGAGAAGAAAAGCACGAGTCCTGGCGCGAGGCTGAGGAGGGCGTCCTGAAAAAAAGGTCTGTGTCCTTCGGATCCATTGATGGTGTTATTGAGGTGAATCAACCCCACTTGACCCCCGGAGAGAGCTCGATCTTCTACACTTGGCTGGCTGCGGGGCGAGACCTCGATGAGGTCATGCTATTGGACTCTATAGTGAGCCGGCGGACGCCGCAGCGCTTTCTAGATGCTACAACTAACTACTGGCGAGCCTGGGTGAACAAAGAACGTACGGATTTTCATGACCTCCCCCAGGAGGTGGTTGACCTTTACAAACGAAGCTTGTTGATCGTTCGCACACAAGTTGACAACCGTGGGGGGATTCTTGCGGCCAACGATTCTGACATTGCAGAACTTGCTCATGGGAAGGAGACATATTCCTACGTCTGGCCTAGGGACGCGGCATTGACTGCCAAGGCACTGGATAAGGCTGGCTATGCCTATCTTTCTACCAGATTTTACGACTTTTGCAAAGACGTCCTGTATTATGAATCCCTGCGGGTGCAGGCTGGCGATCAGAGAGCTACAAGCGAAAAGGCCTACATGTTGCACAAGTATACGCCCGACAGGATGGTGGCCGCCAACTGGATGTCATGGGAGTGGGTAGATGAGGCCGGCATCAAATATCCTCCTATTGAGGAGGATCAGACAGCTATCATCCCGCTAATTCTGTGGGAGCACTATTTGAAGTTTCGGGATATTGAGGCCGTCGAACCTTGGTTTAGGCCTCTGATAATCCATGTCGGGAATTTCATGGTTGACTATATGGAACGTCACACCAACCTCCCCAGTCCGTCGTTCGACCTATGGGAGGAGAATAGGGCGGTCTATTCTTATACGGTTGCAACGGTATGGGCGGGCCTCATGGCTTGTGCCAACTTTGCAGAGCTGTTTGGAGAACATGAGGAGATGTATAAGTTTCGCAATGTCGCCTCGAAGATTAGGGTCGCCTGCGAGACCCACCTCTACGATAAAGAAAAGGGACGGTTTCTCAAGGGGGTTAGGGTAAAGCTGGATGGGCAAGTAGATAAATCGGATAAAGAACTTCAGAAGGTGGACGCCAGCCTCTTTGGACTTTGGTATTTCGGCATGTTCGATCCGAATGATCCACGAATCGACCGCACTATGAAAGCCATTGAAGAACGGCTCCGTTCACCTATAGGAGGCTTGGCCCGATATGAGGGAGATAAGTATCACTGGGACGACGCATTGGATGGAGAGCGGGAAAAGATACCGGGTAATCCCTGGTTTGTTTGCACCATATGGTTAGCCCAGTACCGCATCGCAAAAGCCCAGACTCTTCAAGAGCTCGGGGGAGCGCTGCCGATTCTTAGGTGGGTATGTGCCAAGTCCCTACCTAGCGGCGTGTTGGCAGAGCAGATCCACCCGAAAACTGGTGCGCCCTTAAGCGTGTCTCCGTTGACATGGAGTCACGCGACCTTGATATTAGCGGTCAGGGAATACATTGAGAAGTACGAGGTTCTGCAGGGGAAGGTTTGATTTACTTTCACCTCTAATCTTCCAGTTTCCATCGATTAGATTACTATGGTGGCGAAAGCGATGAAGGGGGATAGGCATATGCATTGCCTGAAGACTCCTTCGGTGGATTGAAACGCTTCAAAAGTGATTAAATATGCGACGCGCGCGCTTTTCTTGCCTAAAGTCGCAATGCTACGCGCCTCTGTCACCCTATGTTGTCTAGGCTTACCCTAGAGTATGGAGCCTCGGTCGGGCTTTGCATCCTGGAGTCCGAAGCCCCAGCTGGGATTAATACCTTCGGGTGCGAATCCCTAACTTGTCGTTAGGCTATCTAGTTTAGCTAGAGCCGTCATAGTCGAACTATCTCTCCTGTATAGGTGACCTGGAGCTGGGCACATTCAGCACTTAAAGGGAAGCCTAACCCATGGGTGGACTTTACAGTTCCATGCATTATGCAATACCTTGGTTGTCTATATAATCCGATTTTTAGAGGTTCTTCTTGAGTTCGTAATATGATCGGATCGGAGAAAACCACCGGTCATCGACCATGTTTTCTGGAACCAACTCATACCACCGCCTAAGGTATTTGTCATGAAGTTTCTCGACCTTAGATGTTTTGATTGGTTCCATCTTGTGAACTCTAATCAATTGCTTAATTGACTGATACGTCGGTGGTCTAAGTTTACTCTTCTCTTCCAAGCGTTTCTCTCTCTTTTTCTTCTCCTCCAATGATAATCTTTTTTGATTTCTTTATTTGCTCCAATTCCCACTCCAGTGATTTCTTGTTGAATGAGACGACCTGTGGAAAAATTTCATCCGAAAACAATGGGGATCTAATGCGGTTTTCCCTTTTAGTTTAATGATGAGTTGACTCTGGCGCTCAGGCCCCTTCATCATCAGTATCTTTACGTCGTAAATAATTGTAGAACTCCAGGTATATACCTACGGTGAAGTAGACGGACAGGATACTTCCGATTATTAGAAACAACAAGATCTGATTACTAACGAATGAACCTATCTGTAGGCCGAGTATCTGTAGGTCGAGAGTGGTAGCATATGCCATAACAAATAATAAAGTTGTTAACAAAAGGAAGGAGAAGACGGATCCGATAATTGCAAAATATCGCATTACATCTAAATCGTGTAGCCTTTTCTGACGCTCTTTGTTCCGTAATTGGCGGACAGTCATGTTCCCAGTACCGTAGAGTCTAGCTTCGTGTCCCTCCATTATCTCTCGATCTAAGAGTTCAATCCGAGACCCTCTAAAGTCCAATACACTTTGTTTGCGTTGGAGGCTGTAGACCACTATCGCTGCAGTGATTGCAAACAATACCATGAGAACTGGCACCATCTGCTCCATGGCCACCTTTGAAGATACCAGCTTTCCGAAAGGGGCAATGACGAGCATGAAAACCATTAGCCATGCGACCAAGAAAACTGATAGAGTCGGCCAAATGGATTTGGGGTCTTGTGCTTGGTCGTTCTTCGAGGCTTCTTGAGCTGAGGGTATCAACGAGTCAATTCCACGGCATTTGAACACCGGCTGACGGAATTTAGTCTCTCGATGGGTTCGTTCCGTTCCAATGTAAAGACCATTACGTAGGCATGTCCTGCTACCCTGACGAACACCTTCAGGTGACTCATTTATGTTACACTACAGTTAGCACTAGAAATAATCTTTCCGGCAAATTTCCAGATGATCTTCCAAATAAGAAATTCTTTTCGTCTTGTGTGGAAACTATGGTTTCCACGTACGGACAAACTGACATATTGGGGAGTCCTGACCGGATTCAGTGCCTAATGACGAATAAAGAATATCCAATGTTCGGATCGGATGATCGGATCGATTGCCAACACCGTATCCAAACGTAGGCCATGATCCATACCATACTTAACGACGTTCGATCCGAACTAGCGCCTTTCTTGGATTTTGTTATCCGTGATCACTAAACCCTTATTAATGCTTCATACACCAGTGGTGTATGAGGTGGATGGAGAACTGCCAAGAAGATCTCTAACTATATTCGACAAGAATCATAATAACCTTCAGAAAATTCGTGGCAAGGTCTTGATGAGAGGACTTGAGATGGATTATACCACAGGGTTGAACATGGCGCTCGAGTTGTGCGAGCGGGTATTGAGGCCGGCAAACACATAGTGCTCGTTAACGCCGAACTCGATGGCACTATCGGACCAATCCTCAAGGCCA
>JACZWF010000122.1 GCA_022572285.1 Nitrososphaerota archaeon
CTCAGGTAGGAGATGTCTACAGATTTCATGAACCACAAGGGAAGTTCATGCGGAATTTCTTTGAGAACAAGGGCAATCTGATAGCCTGCTGGTCGTCAGGGAGTGGAATACCCTCCACGATGAGCATCATGAGATATAAATTAGATAAAGGACTAGATACGAAAGTCGCGGTATTTGACAGCAACAAAACACTGAAAGATGTCATTTACCACAGGCGGCTAAAAGAGATGATTGGAGAATCTGAGGACTTTGCTTCTATATTCACAATCACCAGGGAGCCAGAAAAAATCCTGCCGAAGCCTGACCGGGCGAGAGTTGCGTATGTGAGTGGGAGATTCTGGTCAAGAGAACCCAATACTCTAGAGGCGTATGTAGGTAAAGAATGGCAAAGCTACTTTAACACTATATGTGGTGCGTCGACATTCATCAATGGAAAGACAACAGATGAGGAGGGGAAATTGGTGAAACGAAGCAAGGGCATACAGGACCATCTGCTGGAAGTGGGCCTTACAAAGAATCGAATTGACGTGGACCAATTTTATCTCAAGTGATCGGCTAGAGGAGCTTCAGATCCCTGGTAAGATGGTCTATCATGTGGGATGGTGCGGGTCCTAACCCGAGACAAGTTATAGTTCCCGGTTGGACCTGAGTAAGACCTCTGTCCTCGATGAGATAGTACGGAATATCTGTTCCCGCCGCGCCATCTCTCAATTGAATTAGCTCGTCTAATGAGGAGATTCGCACTGCTACTTTGGCTTGCCCGCCAGATATCCAAGATTTATACCAGTTCGGTCGACTCCGCTTTGCTAAGTTGGCGGCAGAAACCGCAGCGTGGGCTACTTGAACAGCGACCTTTCCTCTACCCATCTCGAGGTCTGTCCTAATCACCAAGACTTGCTTATAGCCCTCAGACGACATCCTAATTATTAATTAATAATCAGTGATAAGCATTGAAAGGATTTCGGATGAACATTGATTACGACGTGATAGTTGGCGGAGGCAGTATAGTCGGCCTATTGGCAGCCCGCCAGATCGCAGCCGCTGGCGTATCTGTGCTTGTGTTGGAGGACCATCCAGAAATAGGAATTCCTGAAAAATGTGATGGGTTAATAGGATCAGGTGGACTGGAAGCTCTTGGAATCATGCCTAGGTTAAGTATGATTCAAAACCACATCAACGGTGCGATACTTCATTCACCATCCGGGAAACTGATTGAAATAAACTCTTCGAATATGGGGGTTCTGGTCGTAGATAGATCCAAACTCGATTTGGATGTCGCACATGCAGCGGTGAAACATGGAGCTGAGATAAGGACAGCTACTCCAATCGAGAATGTTCAGGATACCCACTCGCTTGTCCGTGTATCCTCTAAATCTGGGGACCTACATTGCAGGTTTTTCTTGGATGCGATGGGATCGAATTCCCTTATGGCGCAGGGCGAGAAGGAGCGAATTTTTCAGGCTGCAAAGTATGTTATCGCTGGAGATTGGTTTCAGAAAGACCGAGTAGAATTGTTCTTTGATAATAATCAAACTCCTGGGTTCTTTACGTGGATAATACCAACCAGCGAAAGGACTGCTAAGGTTGGAGCTGCAGGAAAGGGCATAAACCCATTCAGGACCTTGGATCGATTTGTTCATGAAAGAGGTGGAAGCATTCTCAAGAGAGTTGCAGCCCCGATACTCGTTGGAGGACCGATCAAGAACTTCATTAATGGTCGCATCATCAAAGCAGGTGACGCTGCTAGACAGACGAAGCCTAGCACCGCTGGAGGTATCTACAGCGGAGGAGTTGGAGGTATCCTCGCTGGTGATAGCATCGCCATGGCCGTCAAAACAGGTGACCTACGTAGACTGGTAGAGTATGAGAAGAAATGGAGAAAAATTTTTGGTCGAGAGTTTTCACTAACTCTCAGGGCAAGAGCGGTATTCGAAACGCTTGGAAACAAACATCTTTCACGAATATTCGATGAACTTGCCCTGTCTCAGAATACCTTGAAATCACTCTCGACTCAGGGAGACTTTGACTTTCATTCAGCGGCTCTCCTAAAAGTTCTTGGCGCCGGTACTGTGGTAAAGATTCTGAAAACGGTGGCCGCAGCGGAACTATCACACCTCAGGCCTTTTCAACGGTCGCAATCCTAGAATGGTAAATGGATATATAATCCGGGAAATTTGATATCCTAATGTCTGACCAGGCACAGCTCCCAACCTGTTCATCTTGTAACCGTCCAATACTTCCAGGAGAAAGAGCTGTCAAGTTCGACTGCCCTGAATGTGGTGAAATTACCATTTGGAGATGCCAAAAATGCAGGAAATTCTCACGATCTTATAAATGCATAAACTGTGGGTTCGAGGGCCCTTAGGAGCTGACGTTCACTGGCTATTGTTGTAGCTAGAATCAAGGTATTACCTACGAGCGTTGAAACGAATATGGAAGATCTCCGGAAAGTTATCAAGTCGAGCCTTCCTATAGGGATGACCTTGAGAGCTTCTAAGGAGGAACCGATCGCGTTCGGAATAGTAGCTTTGCTTGTCGATGTCCAGTTCGAGGAGAGGGACAAGGCAATGGAAGATATCGAGTCGTCGATTCAGGATCTAGATCAAGTCAGCCAGGTCGACGTGACCGCGGTTAGCAAGCTCTGAACAGGAATATGATGGCTAGAGCCAGAACATCACAGGCTCTGGCCCAGCGCAATCAGAGAGTTAATATCTACAGGTTCATGGAATTAATTCCGATTTGGAGCAGTTCGACGTTGCCATAGTCGGAGCTGGCCCTGCCGGTAGTTCGGCTGCATACTATCTGGCCAATGCTGGGTTCCAGGTTATTCTCCTCGAAAGAGGCAAGTCCCCGGGTTCGAAGAACGTATTTGGGGGGCGGATATATCCCTACTCTCTTGAGGAACTAATCCCAAACTACATGGAAGATGCACCAATTGAACGAATCATTAAGAAGGAAGGTTTGACGTTCATGACAGAAGATGCATCACTTTCTGCTTCTTTTTCCGCTCCTAGCTCCGATAGAAGATTCAGTTTCACAGTCTTCCGATCTCGTTTCGATGAGTGGCTCGCGCAGAAGGCCGTCGAAAAGGGTGCATTCCTCTTGAATGAAGTCAAGGTTGATGACGTTCTAGTTGAAAAAGACAGAATTGCTGGAATAGTCGCCGGAGGTGATGAAATTCGAACTCATCTAGTCATCGCGGCTGATGGGGCCATCTCCAAGATAGCTCAAAAGGCGGGGCTCCGTGGATCTCTTGAGCCCCAGAATTTTTCTATTGGAGTAAAAGAGGTCATTGAACTACCCAAAGGCAGTATTAATGATAGATTCCAGCTAGAATCTAACGAAGGAGCCTCAATCGTATATGTTGGCTACGTAACCAGATTCTTGAGAGGTGGAGGTTTTCTATATACAAATCGAGAGTCGGTGTCCCTTGGCATTGTGGTAAAGGGAGTTGATCTTGTAGAAAGGAGGATTAACGTAGAAAGTCTGATGGGTAATTTCAAAGAACATGAAGTTATTCGGAACCTTATTGTGGATGGCAAGCTTCTGGAATATAATACGCACCTAATACCTGAGGCTGGATTCAAGATGATGCCTCGTCTCTTTACAGACGGGCTAATTCTTGTTGGTGACGCTGCCGGATTCATAATCAATAATGGCTATACATTCAGGGGAGTTGACCTTGCGATTGCATCCGGTATCGCCGCCGCCGAAACTTTCACACAACTACAGAAAGATGGAAATACTAATCGATCCTCACTTTCTGCCTACCTTACTAATCTCAATAAGAGGAATGTTATCCGCGACCTAAAGAAGTTCAAAGACGGTCCAAGCTTCCTAAATAATCCCAGACTTTACTCTGAGTACCCAAAGATACTGATGGATCTATTGAAGACGATGTATTCAATTGATGGTCGGGGTGGTAAGAGAATCAGGGAGGGGGCAAGAGAAACTATGAAAGGCAAAATATCGATGACCAGATTAGTTAGGGATTTAATTGGCGGAATGAATGCAATTTAACCCAGAGGTCCCCCTTTGATCTTTCTGACTTCTTGAGTGAGAGCCGGTATGATCTGGAACAAGTCGCCAACTATCCCATAATCTGCAAATTTGAAAATTGGTGCGTTCGGATCACGATTGATCGCTACTATGCATTTGGAATTGATCATGCCAACCTTATGTTGAATCGCTCCCGAGATTCCACATGCCACATATAGCTCAGGCGACACGGTTTTTCCAGTTTGGCCAATCTGATCAGGATGTGGTCTCCAGCCAGCGTCCACAGCTGCTCTTGATGCTCCTACTGCCCCACCAAAAGCTGTGGCTAGTTCCTCGAGTATTGCGTAATTCCCGGGTCCTTTCATTCCACGCCCACCCGATACAATAATAGATGCTTCAGAGACATCCAAGCTCTTCCGATTTGAATGAACGATCTCACGAACTCTTGACCGTTTAGTTGAAGTTTTCTCGTCAGACTGGAGTCTCTTCACGATTGGTTTGTTAGCTTTCCCGTCTGGACTACTTCCGAAATCGGACCTCTTGAAAGTGTTCCTTTTTAGGGTCGCAACTACGGGATTTGTCGCTATTCTAACTTTCTGGATTATCTTTCCTCCGAATATAGGTCTCTCCGCTTTAAGGACTCCATTCGAAACGTCTATCGAGATGCAATCTGTGGCAAGTCCCGCCTTGAGGTGCGCAGCTATCCGAGGTGCCATGTCTTTGCCAATATCCGTCCCAGGCAGTAGAATGACTGATGGGAGTTCCAAGGCGTAGGCCTGCAGAAGAAAATCTCGATAGACTTCCGGCGAGTAGTTCTGTTCAGATCCATAATCACAAGAATAGATTATTCGGATATCATAGCTTTCTATCGCCCGAATGGAGGCTTCAAGATGGTTTCCGATAATAATAGCCGAAACCGCGGCGTCTGAGCCTACTACCCTTAGTCCCTCGCTGAGGACTTCAAGAGAGGAGCTTCCTATTACTCCATCTCGTTCTTCAATTAGGACCATAACTCCCATTTAATCACCACGGGT
>JACZWF010000123.1 GCA_022572285.1 Nitrososphaerota archaeon
TTGGTGGTACTATCCATTTCCAATGGATAGCAGCTCCATGAGAAAAGCTAAGAGCCTTTCCTTCAGAGAGGTGAGGTTCTATTTGATTCCTGTAGAGGTTCGCCTGTTCCATATCCGGAATTAGGAGATGAATGACATCGCTCTTCTCAACGGCATCTCCTATCTCCATTACCCGGTGCCCATCTCCGGCCGCTTGAGTCCAGCTCTTACCATCCTTTCTCAAGCCGACTATCACATTGAATCCTGAGTCCTTCAGATTGGAGGCTTGCGCGGCTCCTTGTATACCATATCCTATCACAGCAACAGTTTGACCTGCGAGTCCTTCGGTACTCACATCCTCATCATACCAAGTTTCTGCCATTTAGGGACAACAACGATGGATGTATCTTAAGGCTTACTCCCTGGCTACTTGTTGACTAGAAGAAAGAAACGGATACTAGATAAAGGGGGGTCTCCACAAATTCCTCAGATGGTCCGATTTAGAGTAGCTCTCTCCTATGGGTTTGGCGAGGTTTCGGTAGAAGGGGAGAACACCAAGGAAGTTATTGATTCCATAGACCAACTTAAGACGATTGGCAGAACGGCGGCAAAGAGGCTAAGCGGAGCCCCTCCGAACAAGATCTCCATCGTGGAGAAGGGAGTATCAGGCGTAATCGCCGTGGACGGGAGAGGTAGGGTCGAATTAAAGATTCCAGAAACTAGTAAACTATCTGGGAGAGAAGTCTTGGCACTTCTCCTCTTTGCCCTTGATAAACCATCCTCACCTTCTGACCTCTCGGCAAAGCTCTCAAATACGTGGAAGAGGGTAAGCCCAAAGAGGATAAGCTCATACCTTACTGCGACGGGGAATACTCCCACAATTCGCGCGTATGTGGTAAAGGATGGCCACGGTTACAAGTTGAATGCGGCTGGACGAGGCTGGGTAAAGAAAGAAATCCTTCCTAGGCTCTCAGCTTAGATAGCTCTCTGGTTACGGGCAAACCGACTTAACCTTCCGAAGGGCAAGCGAATTGAGAGAATGAGGGGGAATCCTGACGGGAGGGTTCATTCAGAACTGCAGGGACGCATGGAAAGGGCAGAGCTCACTAATCTGAAGGCTCGGATTAGACGCCTTGAACATGAAATCAATTCGGTCTACGCGTCACTTGAGGAGATAAAGCTAAGACTGCCAGAGAGGAGACTATCTGAAACTGAAAAGACCGAAATTAGAAGGATTATTGGTAGGATGTCGATAGACGAAATAGCAGAGAAATTTAGACAGGAAAAGTAAGGATTCCCAACCTAAAGGACACATTTATGGATGAGGGGGGATCTCACTTCGTGGATGCCCCAGTCTAATGGTGATAGGCCATTACTAGAGCACATCGATGAGCTACGTGGTCGAATAATGAAGGTCTTGCTCTCAATAATTTTGGTGAGCACGTTCGTTTTCGTTTTCTCGATAAGGGAGTTTGCCTTCGGAGATATTATTGTTCCACTCCCGTTTCCAGACCTCTTTAACAACATTGCCTCGGGAATAATTGAAGGGATTAGGGATTTAGTCCTTCCTTCATATGTTCGGGTCATTCTTACCACTCCAGGCCAAGCTATACTAGCCCAATTTTACACGTCCATGTTGATAGGAATCATCGCTAGCATCCCTCTGATATTTCTGGAAGCCGGGGCGTTCATCCTACCTGGACTCTACGATGAAGAGAAGAGAATAGTTCAAAAGCTGGTGTTCCCGGCTACCGTTCTCTTCATTCTAGGAAGCCTACTGGCCTTGTTCTTCGTAATCCCATTCACGATGGATTTTCTGTATCGATATGGTCTGGCTCTAGGTGCTGAAACATTCATCACTATAGATGAGCTCATCTCGTTTGTAGTCTTCTTTGTTGTAGCTTTTGGAATCTCATTCCAGCTACCTATAATAATGTGGCTCATATCGAAGGTTGGAATTGTTGATGCCAACTTTTGGAAGGCAAATTGGAGATACGTTTTCGTAGGGCTAGTCATCTTTGGTGCAGCGATAACTCCTGACGGAAGTGGGATAACTATGTGGTTTGTATCACTTCCCATGATGGGATTATATGTAATAGGATACCTCTCGACCAGATCCATTGTCCGAAAAGAGAGAAAGAATTAGCTATTTCTAGTGCACCAGATCTTTTATGTGGGAGACTGGCATAGAAAAAGTGGGATGAACGATGACGAAACTAGCCCTCAGAATAGATGAAGACGATCTTGAGTTAGTGAGTTCATCCTACAAAATCAAATCGAACGCTCGATGACCTAAGAATTGAGTTTCCTTTTGATTGCTTCCCTGAGATCGTCTTCAGATTTCGTTGTTGCGTCGATTCCCACCGCCGCAGCAGCCTTTTGGAGTTCGGTCTTCGTAAGGCTTTTCGAAGGAGGGACAGTGTTGAAGTTTGTACTAGTCGAAGCCCTGATCTCTCTTTCTATCTCTGCTCGTCCCTTCTGAAACTCTCCCATAGCTTTTCCAACAGCTCTCGCAACCTCGGGGATCTTCTTTGAACCGAAGAGTAGCATTCCTGCTAGGAGGATAATCCAAATCCATTCAGGGCCTCCTATTACTAGCTCCAAGCCAGAAGTCAACCGTTAGACACGACGGTCTAATATACTATTATATTATGCATGACCAAAAGCCTTTTCTTGAGTTAGTGGGTCATAAACTACGATGATCACAGGTATTCCCGACCTGACTCTAGTAATTGCCGGAATTTCTATTGCGGTTGCGATAGGCTCAGGGGTGAGTAGAAGGTTATTGACGAATGTGGAAGAGACCAAGAGAGTATCCAAAGAGGTCTCTGTATATCAAAAGGAGCTCAGGCAAGCGATGATGAAGAAGGATAAGAGCAAGGAAGTGAAACTGAAGAAGAAGGAGGCTCAGATGCGTCGGATGCAGGGTAAGCTAGCGAGAGACAATATGAAACCTATGTTCGCGTTTTTCATTCCTCTGATGCTCATCTGGTGGGTGGGCCTTCCGGCACTTGTGGGACCAAACTGGCAAAGCTTAGCAGCTGCGTCATCACCCGTTTCGTTGAATATTCTTCCTTTCTGGCCACTCAATAGTGTTACATCAGAAAGCGTCACGGAATCGGGGACGGTGATTGTTCATTCGATATCTGTCTTTGTTTGGTATATGCTGGCCTCATTTTCCTTTCAAGGTGTAGTTTCAAAAATCCTTCGATTAACTTAGCTTATCTTGCCTTAGACTAGCTTATCTTAGAGTGGTTCCGAGTAGTATCGATAGCCCCACAAGTTCAGCCGAACTCAGAGAAAACATGAATGGGGCAATCGATGCATCGAAGTACCCATCCATGAAAATGTAGGAAAAGACCCCGAGACCGTTGTGAATAATGAGAAATAGTGCGAAGAGGACAAGCCCAACGGTGAAGCCGGATTTGATCCTATGGAAGCTTCGGGCATATATCACCAAGAGCCCTAACAATATTGCGATGTTTAACCCCGAAACCACCGCACTCAATTGCAATAACAAGGTCAATATTACCAACTTTGCGATGAAAATGGCATATTTAGTTTTCCCCACATTAAGGGGGAATCGTGTAACTCAATCGCTTTTTAAATACTGGAGAGGGGAGCCTTGTATGCCGTGTCTTCGTCCGACAGCCTTGTAGACAGGATGGCAGAACATGCACCTCAGTTCAAAGGGTATGGAGAATCGGAAAATCGTCGTGCCTCGGACAAGATAGCAAGAGAAACTTGGGGAAAAGAATTACGATTCAGCATCGAGGTCTTAAGCAAACAGTTGAATGCGAATAGTAGACTCGAAGAGTCCAAGAAGCAAGTGGCCCAGACTGTTATTAGGAAGCTGAATTTGCTGGTAGAAGCTTTTGGTCAATCAGCTGGAGATACCCCGTTATTCCGTGCGAAAGACCTGGACGAAGGCGACATTGAGGCTATCGTCACTTTGGACCTGAATCTTCTAACGAGATCGACCGCAATTAAGGAAAAAGCCATCAGAACCTCCAGAGAGATAGCGAGCTCGCCTTCCTGGGATAACGAGGTCGACGAGCTTTACAACAAGATCAAGGACCTGGACGAGACTTGGAAGAGAAGGGGAAGACTTATTTCGACCATAGGAACCTAATAGGAAGACATTAACGACATCGATGAATACATAGATGGGTTTTGCCTATCGAGAAATCTCTACGGTCTTACTTCTCTGCCTATCAAAAGAGGTTTCCTGAGAAAGGGGTCGATCATGCGCTCGTGGCATCAAGAAGGTGGATTACCAACTTCATTCGCTTCGTTCTGGACTCGGAAGTTCCTGCAGATTTAGCCAAGAAAATTGAGGATACTCTGGAAGAACTTCGAAAAGAAGGAATGTCTGACAGGCAGCAGAAACTGATGTGAGTGGCGGCACTTGTTTGGCACATCTATATTACCAATCAAGTGAGCAGACAAGAAATGGATCAGAAATACCCAGAACCGACAGTAGGGGCGCTAATTGTCAACAAACATGGAAAGATATTGCTTGTACGGTCTCACAAGTGGGTCAATGGTAAACTTTCCGTGCCTGGAGGCCATATAGAGCTTGGGGAGTCCGCGACTGAAGCAATAATCAGGGAAGTGAAAGAGGAAACGGGGCTAGAAATTCTTCCATCTAAGCTCCTGATGGTTCAAGAAGCGATCTATTCTGATGAATTCTTCAAGAAGAAGCACTTCATTTTCCTTGACTTTGTATGCCAAGCACTTTCAGATGAGGTAAAACTCGATCAAGATGAGTTGCAGGAATACGACTGGTACGATGTAAATGAAGTTGAGGAAGCAGTTCTGGAGCCATATACTAGGAACCTGATTAGGACCTACCGGAGGAATTCTACGTCCGAAGCCAAACCTGATTTATCTCTCCACATCCTGGATGGATAAGAACCGTTAAACGTTGCAGCAATGCGTCAGACGCACAATCGTTCTTGAGAATCATCAGCAGCATGGATTTGCAATTAGAGAGGTTCAAGGAACAGAAGTATATTCTGGTTCCTGTTTTGGCCCCGATAT
>JACZWF010000124.1 GCA_022572285.1 Nitrososphaerota archaeon
CAGCGCCGGAAATATTCCTGCTCTTCTAGGATTGGAACATGCGAGAGCTGGTGAAACTATAAGCTCTATACGAGGGCTACCTCAGTTTGAGTCGATTCATTATGTTTCAGAACCTGTCGTCACAATTGCGGTTGAGTCGAAGCACCCCAAGGATTTGCCGAAACTTGTCGAAGCCCTTCGAAGGTTGAGTATCGAAGATCCTAATCTCGTGATTCGAATTAATGAGGAATCTGGCGAGATGCTTATGGCCGGTATGGGAGTGCTTCATTTGGAGATCGCAACCAGTCTTCTACAGGATCAGAAATTGGAGATTCTAACCTCAAAGCCTTTGATAAACTATCGGGAGACGGTAACGAGTACTGCCGGGCCGATCATGGCAAAGTCACCCAACAGACACAATAAGATATTTGTTAGAATCGAACCATTAACCCCGGAGGTTATTGAGCTCACAAGGACAGGGAAGATAAATGAAAATATGGATAAGAAGGCCCTACAGAAGATATTCCGGGAGCAGGGTTGGGAACCCGAAGAGTCTAAACGTGTTGTTGCTATCGACGAACGAGGCAATATTCTTGTCGAGACTACCAAGGGAGTGCAGTTTCTGCAGGAATCAATGGACTCGATCCGATCTGGTTTTGAAGACGTAATGGCCAATGGTCCATTAGCATATGAGTTCTGTAGAGGTATGAAAATCATACTCTCTCATTATGTGCCGCACGAAGATCCTGCCCACCGAACTTATGCTCAGTTGATGCCAGCCTCACGGAGAGCGATTATAGGATCTGTACTATCAGCCAGACCGACCTTGCTGGAACCGATGCTCGGAATTGATATCAAAGCACCTTCTGATCAAATTGGGGCCATTGCCGGGGTTATCTCCTCAAAGAGGGGGAAGATGCTGAAAGTAGATCAGAAGGAGGTGTTTACAATAATTGAGGGTGAAATCCCGGCATCTGAGACTTTCGACCTTTCTGAAGCAATGAGAGGTGCTACCGCCGGCAAAGCAATTTGGAATACCCACTTCAAATCATGGACTCCACTTCCGTCCTCAATGGTTCTTCCCGTTGTAAGAGAGATCAGGAAGAGAAAAGGCCTCTCGGAAGATCCCCCAAAAGCTTCGGAGTTCATTGATACGGAATAATTCTTCCATCCTGTCCCTCAGTCTCGCCAGTAGAGACTTCGTAGCTCCGGGGGGGAAAAAGGCTGGCTGTTCAGCTCAAAGTCAGATCACACCTTAGTCGATCGACTGGTGTATCTCATGATTAAGATTTGGAAATTCCTACTTGCCCGTTGAGGCCAAGACCTGAATGAAATTTGGATCTATTCGCTCCAACGCGATGTTCAATCCCTTGATGATTAGGTCATCATATATTTCCAAGGCCTTCGTCTCAGTAAACGCTCCTACAATGATGGCGACTCCACTGCTAACCACGCTGACACTTATCTTGTCCGAGTGGCCGAAGGTCAGTCCCAACTCTCCTCTCTTTCTTATCAATTGACCTTTATTCTTGACAAGGACCTCTAGATCGTCCAAGCTGAGTTTCAGATTTTCTTTAGGTGTAATGACATGGACCGACTTCCCATTCTCCCTACCACATATGTCCTCCACGAGTTTTCTTGGAAGATATTTTCTGGAAGCATCAGCTCCAGAACCGCAGGCTCTACATCCATCCTGCTTTGATATCTTAATTTTGTCGAATGTGAGATCGCTAATGTCAGCATAGAAGAGATTACCAGCTAGAATTGCAGGTTGACCGATGAGAATCCTTATCGCTTCAGATACCTCGGCGCTCGCAACGACTGTAAGCACGGATGGATGAACACCTTCAGTGCCACACTTGGGCAGGTCTTCATCTCTTAGGTCCGGCTGGAAACATTCCAAACAGGGAGTCCCATTTTCTGGAATGATTGAAGTAGCCGAGCCTATAGTCTCTATGGCTGAACCGAAAATGTATGGTATTTTCTGATTGAGGCATGCTCTATTGAGAGCGTATCTGGCATAGATAGAGTCCAGTCCATCTAAGACGAGATCTGACCCTCGTACAGCGTCGTCCGCAACATCGTCATTCATAGAGGTTGTAAGTGCCTCAAACTCGACGTCGGGGTTTAGTTCTCTTAATTTGTTAACCGCCACTTCGGCCTTTGGTAGCCCTAGATCGCCCGGGCCGTATAGAATCTGCCTATGGAGATTCGAGAGTTCGACCACATCCCTATCAACAATCCGCATCTTGCCTACGCCCATTGCGGCTAGCTGCTGGGCTATGGGCGCTCCCAATCCACCAACCCCCACCACGGTTACAAATGACCCTCTAATTTTCTCTTGCCCTTCGAAACCGATGTTTTGGAGTACGATTTGTCGAGAATACCTCTCGAGATCGTTATCAGTTAAGTCCAACCTGAGTTATCCTCCACTAACTGCCGGCAAAAGCATCAATTCATCACCATCTCCGAGTTGAGTTTCCAAGTCACTAAGGAATTTAACATTCTTCCCGTTGACATAGAGATTCAACACCCGCCTCGGCTTTCCTTCAGCATCCAAAACCCGTCGTTGGAATGGTTCGCCATACCTCGCTGATAGAGCACTAACAACCTCTGCTACAGTCGTCCCACTTATTTCAATTACCCGGTCACCTCTCGTAGCGGATGCCATTACTGCAGGAATCACTACCTTCACGTTACTCAATTCGACTTATCTCCTAATGATCTGCGCTAACACTTCAAGCTTTGGCTCTACCACCGCTGGTTGGATCCCTTCAATGGAGATTGCCTCAGGCGTCTTAAGTCCGTTCCCGGTGACATAGCAAACTACCAGCTCATCAGGATCGATCCGACCCGCATCGATAAGCTTACTGAGCACTGCTACCGAGACGACCCCACCGGGTTCAGCAAAGATTCCTTCTGTACTCGCGAGGAGGTGTATCGCTTGCCTCAGTTCCTCATCATTTACTTTCTCGCCAAATCCTCCCGATTCTCGGACGTTCTTTACTGCGAATTCTCCGTCCCCTGGATCACCGATAGCCAAGCTTTTTGCAAGAGTTTGAGGCCTCTCGACGGGGGTTACCGACGTTCTACCCTGTTGTAGGGCATCCACTATTGGGGAACAACCAACAGGTTGTGCGCTACTTATCTTCACCTCGTTTGATTTGATCAAACCGAGTCTTTCGAACTCATAGAAACCCTTCCTGATAGCGCAAAGCAGCGCGCCGCTTCCTGTTGGTACAATTACGTGATCTGGTGGAATCCATCCAAGTTGTTCGCAGACCTCGAAGGCCAGAGTCTTTGAGCCTTCTACATAGTATGGCCGAATATTACCATTGACTATTCCAAGATTGTAGAGCTCACCTGCTTGGGAGGCTAACTTATTCGCATCATCATAAGTCCCATTTATCGCAATGATCTCAGCGCCATAAGTCGACGCTTGTACGACTTTTGCAGGTTCAATATCGAAAGGTATGAAAACATAACATGGTAACCCCGCTCTGGCCGCATGAGCGGCGGTCGCCGAGGCAAGATTTCCCGTGGACGGCGAGCCTACAGCCGAAAGTCCCAGTTCTCTTGCCTTTGAGACAGCGACACTCGCTGGTCGGTCCTTAAATGAGTACGTGGGATTTACAGTATCATTCTTTATGAAGAGATTCTGTAGTCCCAATCTCTTAGCAAGTCTGTCAGCTCGATGCAATGGAGTGTAGCCAGCTCCAAGATCTACGATACTATTCTTATCCTCAATGGGCAGCAGCTCGTGATACCTCCAGAGATTTTTTGGTCTATCTTCGAACGTTTCCCTCTTAACGACCAACTTGGAGTAATCATAGACAACATCAAGAGGACCGAAACATTCCTCGCAGACGTAACTAAGGTCGGTGGGATACTGCCTCTGGCATTCTCTGCATTGTAAGGCTATCACTGCGAGTTGATTCTCACCTTTCTCTCTTTAATTTCAATAGTAAGAGAATAAATATATTTGTGGCAGTAATATGCTGATCGGAATATATGCTATTCCACGTTTTTGTGTGACCTAACTTCCTTCCAGAGGCTTAATAATCGAGTATTATCTAAAGCATCCTCAGCGGCGTTCATGAATCGTTGAAGAACTTCATATTTCCCGCACAGCAAGTACAGCATTGCTTGGATTCCCATTTCCAACTTGTCAATTTGATGAACTATTACTGCCTCTGGCGATTTGCCAACTCTAAACTCTTGCCATAATCCTTCATAGAACGACCGCAGCTCCCCAGAGAGTTTCGAGAACAAAGCTCCCATTGCTCTATCCTCCATTTCTTCCTTCCACGGGTCCTCGCCGGGCATTATGTCTCCAATAATTGATTCGCCCAGATCGTGCAAGAGGGCCATCCGGATCATTTTCTCGGTGTTGAGATTCATATCGTCCCCAACAATCATTGCAATCAGAGCCGTTGCATAACTGTGATCGGCAACAGATTCTGGATTCTTAATCCCTGCTTTTGCAATCCAGCCTTTCCTTTTTTCTTTCTTTAGTTTCTCAGCGGCAAAGATAATATCAATGATACCAGGTGAGGTCATCCGAACCACCTCTCAAGACTTTCCGACTTCCTCACCTCACTCTGCTCTAGTCTACCCAAAGCCCGCCTCACTCGTTCCTCAGAAAAATCTCTCTCTCCACAAAGGAAATCAATAACCTTATCGGTTTGCAATCGTCCCCAGGTGAGGCTCTTGGGAGAAGCCACTGTCGGATTAAGGAATATCTCTCTTATTCTCTGATAATCGATCATCCGCAGATGTTCTTTGATCTCAGGGATATCCTCGAGTCGTCCATATTTTCTTATGTACTTCAGCGCAGTGGCGGGACCTACCCCAGCAAAGCCGTTTGGATTGAAATCAGTCCCCATGAGAATCCCGATATCCACCAATTGTTCTCTACTTAGCGCCAAAGACGAGAGAACCTGACTCAGCTCAACCTCCTCAGGTTCAACCTTCACAAAGACGTTTCGGTTCGGGAGTTTTCTCTT
>JACZWF010000125.1 GCA_022572285.1 Nitrososphaerota archaeon
TTCCTCGGGGTATTGACAGTTCCCTGGCCCATCTTCCCAATTGTTATTTGGGCGATTTGCCCTCTGGCACCACACTACTTCTATGCCTATGGTAGATATCCCAACGACTGGATTCAGAACGAGACTGATAGAATAATGACGGAAGAGAGGAGGGTTAAAGTTTGACTGCTACATCAAAGTACGGTACACTAGGTCTCAATATCGGACTGGCGGGTATAACGTCCAGGGTGTTACTTGCTGTCCTCTACTTGATATCTATACCCTTCGCGATACTTAACAGCAGCAGCCTGGGTTCGCTCCCCCTCTTCATAG
Source organism: Nitrososphaerota archaeon (assembly GCA_022572285.1). Taxonomy (GTDB): domain Archaea; phylum Thermoproteota; class Nitrososphaeria; order Nitrososphaerales; family UBA57; genus B1T1B5. The sequence goes on from JACZWF010000125.1 coordinate 313, forward strand.
TATTCATAGGTGTGTCTTTGGCCGGAATCGCTGCCGCATACACAGCGACCTACTATCTCCTCGGTGACCGACTGGCACGATGGAATCCTTGGGTCAATACAGCGATTTTTGCCGGTCCCGCATGGTCCATCCTTCTATGGGGGGGCATTGGTCCTTTGATTGGCTTAGCCTTGCCTGCAGCCTTCAGTGTGGCTATGGGAACATACATAGGTATCTCGTTCATCCTCCAGTCAAAGATGAAGTATGGAGGATGTGAAGTTGTTGCTGTCCCTATCCTTTTGGTCAAGCGCAGGTATCCGACCTACTGCATACCCCTAGTTGCCGTGGACGCAGCAGAAAAAGCGATCCTAGACAGAAGGACAGAACCATTAGTTACTCCAGAGTTATAGATGGGAGTGGAGGACTAGCAGTAGCGATTTGCAAGCTGAAAAAGCATTAGAGGTCTCACAGTCGTAGCAGTGTGGTTAGTATGCGAAAGTTGAAGGTAATACAGACATCGCGTGATCAGGTTGTTAACGCCAACTCATTATTCTTCCAAGCGCTAGCGAACAACATAAGGACCAACATCATATTGTACTTGCAAAAAAATGGCTCTAGGAATGTCTCGAGTATCTCTAATGATCTAGGGATCGAGCAGACCCAAGTTTCACATAATCTCAAATGCTTAGCTTCTTGTGGATTCGTGAATGTGTCTAGAGAGGGTAAGAGCAGGATCTACTCTGTCAACCAAGAAACGGTTCCAGCTCTCCTAAAGATTGTTGATAGGCACTTGAACAAATACGCCTCTAACCTCTACACCTGTGAGAGGCTGGAGAGGTGACCTCCCTTTCAAGATGGTTAGAGAAACAGGAAAGGGAAGTACGAAGCTCTACACCTGTGAGGAGTGCGGCCTCGAATTTGAAGAGAAATTTTGGGCAGAGAGGTGTGAGGATTATGATAGAGAGCATAACGCCTGTTCGCTAGAGATTGCCAGTCATGCTGTAATAGAGAGACATGGGATTGAGTGATGGTACTCGCCAAATGAGAGCAGGAGGGAGATAAGACATGCCTGGGGAAGTTGGCAGGGCCTACGTGAAACCTGGAACCCTCTTGAGGCCCGGCCCGAGGGGCAGGGTCCTGAGGTTGCTCATTGGAGGTCTTCAAGTTAGCGCAGCAATTTGAATCAAGGCTGTAAGCTCAAAAGACCTTCTTGGCTTCATGTCGAGAGTCTACCAAAATGGCCATAAGATGCGAGTTGAGGCCGACTGTGAGGGTATCAATGTCCCCCTTCTCGTGGTGCTTGATTTCCTTAAGGATCCTGAAACTTGGATACAAGCGCTCAAAGGCCTGAAGTTTGAGAAAGATCGGAAAGCTATTGAGAAAGCGGTGGAAATTGTTGAATCAAGAATGGTTGAGCTTGGAGTTAGAATCAAAGCGGTACAAGACAGATTCGAAGACCTGCCATCTAGACCGGAAGTATATCAAATCGTGAGTTCCGAGAATGAGAGGATAAGAAAGATGGGGGGCATTCCGATTGCTTGATTCATTTTCTCAGGGCAGACATGTTCGGGAACGAATAGTCAAGGTAGCTTTTTAGCTAAATCTCGTGAGTCGAATTCAAACGCCGATAAAAGACTCATGAGAAACCCATAGGGATTATGACGTCCACGCTTGGGTTTAGCACTCTAAGATTCCACATCCCACCAGGCCCGCACCCATCGAGGTTTATGTTAGACTGATTAACTCGCTCAGTTAGCGCGCGCGCTCCCCCGTGTTACATCATAATGGTCACCCGGGGAATAGAGTCTAAACCACCTATTCCTCAGCGCAAAGAGTTTCCGATGTGTATCCGGTTGAGCCCTTGCCTTTTAGAGCATCTCAAGCATGGACATGCCAGCAGCCTGCATCTCCTCTCTCAATGTTTGTCTGAACTTAGTCTGAAAATCTGTTGGCATTTCGGGGATCGCTTCTATCATTATTTTCATATCTAGCTTATGTATCTCCTCCGGAAGTGTTCTTGCCAGTGCGATCCTAGTAGCCATAATCATACTCCTCTGGTCATCTGGAAGTTCCGCAACTGCGAAGTTCCTAGACCCAATCATATTCTTCCTCTGCTCGTCATTCATCCGAGCTACGATTGTAACCATCTCCCCCATGCCTTTGAGCCTTTGATCCTCAGGTTGGGACACAAACATCTCGATTCTGCCTTTCATCATTGGCCTTCTTTGTTCTTCCGGGGCATTGGCGAGTATCATCATCTTCATGATCATATCATCCATACAAATCATTTGCTGTTCCTCATAGCGTGAAAAGCTATTAGCAATGAACGTTTGGATGATGATCCTTAATCCTACTACTTTCTATAGCCATAGATCCAGGTTGGAGGCCTGCCATCTTAGCTTTGGCTTCGAGAACTATAAATTCAAAGCTTATCTGTTTCTCAGTTGGCCTTATCCATTCAACCCTACCAATACGATCCGCTTTCTTGCCCCGTAAGATTATTCTCATATTACAATGAGATACTTGAGGCTCTTTAAGGGACCCTATTCCGGATATCTCGAACTCTGAGGAGTAATTCTACCCAGTGAATATTTGCTAAATGGTAACTTTAAGTCCGAAAGATTAGTTATTACGACAACAGCTGTAGGCTTAGGTATCTGGTTAATCGTCATAGATTGTGTCCATCTGTTGGAAGTGTTGGCATGCCCGGGCGCAAAAAAAATGTAGTCATGGCGCTGTCGATGGCAGGTTCGGTAGCTGCGTTATCGAAGCTGTCAACACTGGCTTGTAACATCCTAGCTTTTCCTCACTCTCGGGGGATTGGAGTCGAGATGAAAGCCGCGTTCTTGGATATCACCACTTTGAATCCATTTTCTTTTCATGAGCAGATTATTTGGAGTCGCAGTTAAGACCTGTTGCTAGTAAGGTCTGTGACACTCGCCAGTATTCTCATGCTATTCACATTCGTTTGGTATTCTCAATGAATGTCTGAATTAGACTTTGTCTCTTGCCTCCCATGATGCCGTATTCCGCATCTACTCATAGTGGGAGTGCTACTATGGAGAAGAGGGAACTTCGACGACCATTCTCCTTCGCTTACATCTAGTCATGCTTGTTCGCTCAACATCAAGGGTTGTGTCGGGATCATGATTAGTCAGGGGGATGTGACTTCCGAAAAAAACTAGTGGTAGACAATGACGGATTTCGACAGCCATATGGACTCGCTCCGCTATGGGCTGGATATCTGGATGTTACGCGCGCGCTACTGACTCAATATACAATTGCAAGTGCTCTGATCGGAGACCGTATCCCAAAGCTTGCCACTCATTGGTTTGATCCTTTGTGACAAACATTTGTTTAATTTATTTGAGAATCTCTGAAGGACGACATAGAACTGACGAATCCCATTTATGACGTGGCTCTTATCTCCATTGGTATTCTAGCGATTACTATTGCATATCAAACAATGCGAGAGAGTAGTCACTTAATCGGAAACTTACTCGCAAAGCCATTCATGTATTTTACCTCAAGCTTATTCTTTTTTGGCACTCTCCGTCTCTTCTATCTCTTGGAAGGGACTGGCTTTGTCATAGTGTCAGAAACAGTGCTTGAGCTATGGGGGCACATCCCTTTCTATCTAGGAATGGTCCTCTTTATTGTAGGACTAGTAAAGATGAGGAATTTTGCCAAAAATGTAGACCAACTTAAGACGGTTATAGGTGGGATTCGAAAAGTAGAATATGCAGGGTTGGCGCTTGTGATGCTGGTTTGGTTTGGCGCGCTTTTTTCCTTCTTTTTCCTTAATGAGCCTATTACTAGATTTACGGAGGGAACCTTGTTCGACCATCGCACTGGTTTTATTCATTTCGTGGCTTTTCTAGTCGGAGGGATTACAGCGGTCGTTTTATATGAGACTAAAAAGGAATTTAATATTAGATCTTGGTACCTTAATCAAAGACTATTCCTTGCCGGCATCACTGCTTTGACGTCGATTCACTTTTGGGAATTATTAACTGAGAGCTGGAATATCTTAGTCGTCACAGATTCAATCATCGGGCTAGTGGAAAGCGGGCTCGCCATCCTGGGAGTATTACTCCTCATAGGAGGATACTGGAAGTTCCGTACTGGAGTCAGAGAGGTATTTTGATTTGTCAACCTCAATATCATTTCAAGATCTGACTGCGGTCACTCGTTCAAAGATTACGTTGGGGATTATTCCTAAAGAACGGTACCAAGATCTAAGACCCTTGATAATAAGTCGTTTAGCTCAACTTCAAAATAAGATCTGCTACATAACGGTTAATAGACCCTACAAGACGATTGTGGAAGAATTAGAGACCCAAGGGCTGGGAGGCGACAGAATTAGTTTTTTAGATGCCACACCTGGGGAGAAAAAGAGTTCCAGTGAATATCTGGCTATTGCCTCCCCAACGCATCTGACCGAACTGAGTCTTGCAATCTCAAAACAAATAGAGGAAGGATTTGACCTGGCTGTCTTCGATTCCATTGATACTTTAGCATTATATAATGAATGGAAAGTAGCAATAAAGTTCTTGCATCTAATAATAAACAAGATTAGAGCAAGCCAAAGCAGAGCCCTATTCCTCGCGATCGTTAGTCACGATACATCAGAAATCGCAA
>JACZWF010000004.1 GCA_022572285.1 Nitrososphaerota archaeon
AGTGGGCAAATCATCCTAAGGGGTCAATCTCTGCTTCTCGTAATATCGGGTGTCTGGAACGAGGACAGCATCTGGTTATCTTCACTGGTCACCAACATTGGTTCAACAGGAACCGGTCTAACAAGCGTAACCAGTCTTTTAGACTTCTCCAGTTTCATTAATCTCGGTCCCGCGGAGGGGCGCTACGACACCCTCACTGATTCCTTCCAGGTCGGTGTAGCAGGAACATGGTTTGGAATCGGAAGTAGCAGCCCCCCGACCTCATTTGATGTAGTCGATGTCACTGAGGCGCGTACGATCGCGCAGGTCGGGGGTTTCCGCGCTAGGACTCAGGCAAGTGAAGATGTGGCATTAGTCTCAAAGAGGAATTTGGGCTTTCTAGCCCCCGGTGAACAGAACGTAGACATACTGTACTGGAGCGTAGGAAGTTCTCGGCTTTCAGCCAGGGAGGCAGTTCTAGACATGAGAGATGGAATCGCCATTACGATTCTCCCACTTGAACTCCCTGACACTCCGATCCCCGTCGCCAGTTTAATATATCGTAATACTGTGGAGTTCAAGAACGTCTCCTTCCCGTCGACAGATTTTCAACTGAGCGTGGACCCAAAAGATTCTCTAATATTATCAATCGGAACCAAATTAGATGGCAACATAATCTACAGAGCTCCAGATAGAGCAAGCTCGGGCTTTGAAGACTCTAACTTCTGGCAAGAGCTTTCTGAAAGCGATTCTGGCCTTGTCTACAGTTCGGCAAGTCATCTCACAGCGGAACGTGGCCGAGTCGGTCGTCTCTGGGCAGTCGTTCCAGAAGAAGGCACTGCAAACGTCTCTCTCACTTCTCAGTCACTGGTCTTGTCAGGCATATTTCAATCCGCATTGAACTTTTCGTACCGGACGACGTACTCAGTGGGAACCGTAGCTTCTGCCGAGTTTCGTCTTAATCTAGATTATGATGGCGATGGAACTGTCGATGAGAGATTGATCTTCCCAGTCGAAGGATTGAACCATACCGAATCCACGATCTACGGGATACTATCTACCGATGACGTATGGAATGAGATGTACGTTGAACTTGGGAGAGAGTTATCATTTGATGGCATGAGGGTCTGGATGGACGTCCAAGTCAATGTCACACTAGGTTCGGTCCAACTAAGCGTTGACGACGTCTATCTGGAATTGCACGGTGACGCTTCTAGAGTCTTGATTGCAAGTGCTTCGGGAACTGAGATAACAATTAGACGAATAGGGACAGGGCTAATTTCCGATGTTGTGGGCGACATAGAAATAGCGTTTCAATCTGTTACTCATCAAATATTCTCAGGTGGTGCTGAAGCTAGGTTCCAGACTGATTTTGTTACCCCTGAGGTAGAACTCCCCGAACCGACCATCTTTCATGAAATAAGAACTGAGCCGTACTACGCCTTTATTCATGCCTCTCGTCCTTCGAGTATAGAGCTCATTACAGTGAATGATCATCCCATACCGACGGGTGACGCCATTCGACTATCTGGTCTAGTTGTCCTTGAAAGGGCGGCCCTTAACCCGTCATCTAACGCGATGAAACTGGAGTATATCTTTGGTAGACTCAAGGTAGAGGCTCTAGACGTCATTGGGAAAGGTGCATCGGACTTGATAATCATTGCAAGCGATGGTTTTGGGAGATTCATTGTAATGGGTAAGACAGGCGGCGATGGCGAAGAAACCCTTCACCTCGCTCCATCAACATATCAGGTCGAGCTATTCTACCACAACGAAAGTTTGGGTTCTCAAAGGGTTGTAATCGATTCCGATGTGAACCTACGCGCTGAAGTCTCTGTCTACAATGTTAGGTTAAGAGTTATTGACAGATTCAGACTCCCTGTCGAAAACGCAACAATTTCCGTCCTTATTTCCAATTCTTCTATAGGAGAGGCGTTGACAGGCGCTAATGGCATTGCAATCTTTAACTTGATCGGTCAGAAAGAATATAGAGTTATTGTCGAGCATTCGGGAGAACTGATTTATGACTCTGATCTCCAAGTCAATCTCTATGGTTCAACTTTGGATTTGGAGACGCAAATAATTCCACCATGGACTTTGCCCGTGGTAGGCATCCTTCTTGTTTTGCCTGTTATAGCAATAATCGTTTATGGTCGGAGTCGAGGACGTTGAGTGGCTTAGCGAAGGTTCTTCCTCTGATGCTGCTACTGTTCATCGTGCCTATTATTCCTATTTTTGCCCAGTTTCCCCCTCAGGAACAATTCAGAACTATCATAATACCAGCCGCAGCCGATAGCTTTGTAGATCCTAAACTTCCATCATTGAATTATGGTGCATCCCAGGAACTGAAAGTTGGACTTGATAGAGCTGGCGTTGCAAAGACCGCATACCTAAGGTTCAATGTATCGGCATTCGAGCTGGATAGCTTTTTAGGTGCCACACTTAATGTTCACCTCAAAAGCAAGAGTGAATCCGTGACATCAGTAGTTGCGGTAATACAAGTAAGCGCAGGTTGGGATGAGCTACGCATCAACTCTTTGAATGCGCCTATAGTTAGTTTGAACGCGTCTGGGTCAATTAATGATACGGTCGCTTTTGTTAATCGATGGCACTCTTGGGACATCTCCTCAATTCTATCGAATATATCTGACACTGGGGCTGAATTAAGTTTCGCCATGAGGTTGTTAAATGGTCCCGGAGAAAACACCTTCTCCAGCAAGGACTCTAAGTTCGTCCCGTTTATCGAGATAAGAACAGTGGCGGATGTCAATGATCTCCAACCACCATTCTTTGGCAATATTCGACTCGAACCTAACGAACCGACAGTTGAAGACATAATTGAGATCTTTGCGGAGGTTTCTGATGGAGGATCTGGTGTTGAGAGAGTTACCTTGAACTACATCCGAGCCGAAGAGACTAACTGGGTCTTGACCGATATGGAAGGTATTGCGGCCGGACTCTACTATAGTGCCCTTCCTCGTCAACCCAGTAACAGTACGTTTTTCTTCTTCATCGAGGCCCGAGATTTCGCCGGGAATTCAATTTCCAGTGCCGTGATCTCTTTCAACGTTACGAGGCCCGCATACTATAGGCAAATCCAGGTCGAGCTGAACCAGACAAGGCAGTTCTACGAAAGTCAATTGGCTAATCAAACGCTAGATTTCGAGGAAAGGTTGAATTCCACGATACTCTCATTCCAGAACGAGATTGGCCTGCTCCAGAATGAGATGGATTTGTTAGCGAGAGATCTAGAGGAACTTCTCTTCGATTATGAGATTCTTCTACTCGACCAGACTCGACTGGGAAGTGATTCGAGAAACTTAGAATCTAGCTATGCACAGGTCCTCGCGTTGTACAACGAGTTGAAAGACCAATACAGCGAGATAGAGCTGGCGTATCAAGGTCAGAGAAATATTGGGGATGGATTGAGGGCAAGCCTAGATGAGATCCGAAAGAACTATTCTGTGCTTTCTCTCGAGTATGAGAACTCTCTGGCAAGACTGGATATTTCAGATCAACGTGCGGGCCAAAACTATCTTCTCGCGATCGGTGCCAGCGCCGGATTCGGCTTATTAGCTCTTACCGCATTCTCGCTCTGGTACTTTGGTCGCCGGTCGGCTCATCAGACGGGCTAATGACCTAGAAAACACTTCAAGTGAATCTAGAACTGGCTACAATATTGGAAGAGCGAGTCAAACTCTGGAGGTCAATGGGCCGACGTGCAAGAGAGCTTGGGATTGCGTTGTTGGGGCTGAGCATCCCGATGTATGCGCTGGCCTTTCTAACGGCTTCCCTCCTCTTCGAAATTACAGCCGTCCTCTCACTCTTCCTCGGAATTGTCTTTGTATTTACCGGAATAGAGTCTCATGTGAGGTTACGTCCGGCAAATCTCATGGCAAAGTCTCCACTGATAACTATCAAAGAAATGTTAGAAAAGGAAGGTCATGGGGGCAACATTGAGTACAGATACGATAAAGAGGGTAAACCTAACGCTCAAATCATAGATGGAGGCTCTGATGGTTACTCAATTTACCCTCCTGGGAATGAATTAATGGGACTCTATGAAGAAGATCTTGGAGATCTCAAGGATAGGGGAATCGAGTATGTTGCAGATTGGATACCTCGGGTTCTCGTTGAGTCTTTAAGACTAGCTGAGAAGATAGATATCTCCTACCAGGATAAGGATACAGTTAGAGTACCAATCCAAAAACCATCATTCGAGATGCTATGTCTTTCTCAAGATCTTAAGCAAGGTATCTGTGATCGCGTTGGGTGTCAAGTGCAAGGTTCGATTGGACAGGCGATTTCTAAAAGTACTGGAAGGAGGGTCTCTTTTGAAGGCTGCCTTTACGATGTTAATACGCAGACTTCAACTTCGACCTATAAGTTAAGTGCCTAAACCATATATGAGAAAAAGCACTTTCGTTCTGACTCTTGTTCCTCTATTTACTCTAGTCTATATCTTCTATCAGACGCAAATTCTAATATTTGTCTCCGCACTGCTTACTGACCTACCTAGACTAATCCTAGCCTTTGGGTTAGGCATTCTCGTACTGGCAAGAACGATAAGAACTAGGGTCACATTGAAGGAATTGAGTGCTGGCTCAATTCCCAGTTACACTTATGGAGCTGCCCTTTTTGGGCTCGCGTATTCCCTCTATGTCTGGAGTTCATATGGAGGGCCTGAATTGCTTTTGCGATGGTTCTCTCTGGTCACTTTCGTTTCTGCTTATGTTGTAAGTGTTTATGGAAAGAGGGTGGGTCAGCACATGATTCCAATTCTTCTTTCACTCGCTCCAGTCTTCGCACTCCCCTTGCCGATGTTCTTGCTTGGGTATTCTATCTTGTCTGTATCCCTGATACGCTCGTTCTTACCTGCCAAGAAGGAAGTTCCCTGCAGTTACCATCCGGGTCTGAACCTAGGTTCATGTCCCTATTGTGGTTGGGTAGGCCAAAGACAAATCCCGCAACTGCGATGGCGTCAAAAGAAAAGTCTCGCTGGGATTGGGATCATTGGATTACTAACCGTTTCAGCTTTAGTGATAAGTTTCCCTTTGATAGCTCTCAATTCCGGAGTACCGATGGTTGCAACCTATAGATATAACGGAGTTATTTGGAGACCCCTCATCGAAGCGTCAGAGATTGAAGGAGCGGTCGTAGATTCTAGTTTCACCCCTGAAGGGGTCGAGCCTCCCATCGTTGACTTACCGGAGAGCTGGATTCTCCTTCAATCAGACGAGGTATCCCTAGAAGCATTTTCTGGGATCCGGGAGAGCTATCGGGTCGGTAATTCATCGATTGAGGTATTACTTCTTCAGGGGGTCATCCCTCACCTGGCGGCGGATGGTGATTTGGTTTACGGGACATTGAGATTCTTCGTCTACCTAACACCAAAGGGAAATGAAAAAGAAGGATTGAGTGGGCAGGACCAGTTAATCGCATACGCCGAGAGTATTGACGATAGTCTAGGATTTTTTCCATACCTCACAGAATCCCTTTTTCTCATTTCGAGCACATTAGTGTTCGCAATACCCCTGTTCCCTCCAGTTCTGGGCATTGGTGCCCTTCTTGGCTCTGCAATTTTCGTCAAAAGATCTGACTCGATCTCTGAAAATAGGTTACTCAAGATTAGCGCGTTGCCGAAGAATCTACAGCCGTTAGCTTTCTCGGCCTCTTCTTCAATCAAGAAAAGAACAGGGAAGGATATTCATGATCGAGCTACTGGACTCGGTTATGCTGGTGGAATTGATGAATTTATCCAGGATATGCAAGTTCTGGCGGAGTATAAATTCATAATTTCTAGAGAGATAGTTCAGGGAGGAAAAACTCGCTCCATCTGGTGTAGAATCTGAAGTTGCAGAGGCGTGGCATTCTGGTAATGGTAGCATTCCTCCTTTTGGGTGTCATGCCACTAGCGCTAACTCCGGCTTTTGCAACAGAGAATGTCGAGCTCGGGAGTAGCATACTGACGGTTCGGGCTGATGTAAGCCTCTCCGAGGAATATGGTCTCTTTAACTCAGTGGAGCATGGGATGACAATAAACATCTCAGCTTCTTCAAGCCCAGAGGCTGAAGGGATTAGGGAGTTGGGCATCAGGATCCCCCGAGGGATGCCAATTTTGGAGTTGATTGCCACACCGACTTTCGATTACTCGATTATCTCTCATACTTCAACCAACGAAATACTGATATCATTCCCGAATGAACCCCGAGAGGTATCTGTTCTTCTCACCACCCGATTTGAGGGTGACACAACATTCCTAAGGAACACAGCCGATATCCCGATAGTCTCAATAGCCATCAACGCAATCCCTACTCTTACAACATCGTATATCATATTAATTCCCCGGGACGATGGAACAACGGTAACGAATCTCTCTCGAGGGGAGATGGTTCCGGCAAGAGTTTCAGGAATTGACTATCATACCTTTACTAACCCATCTGATAACGTAATTCTCCTATACGAGAGAGTAGATCGCCTCTATGGGGCGTTCTTGTTCCTCGGGGTAATCTTCACGTCCTCTATCGGAACCACGTACCTTTTGTCGGCCGGCAATAGGTTTCGCAGACTTGTTCGATTTTCAAGGAAGGTTGCTAAACGCTTAACTCCGAATAGCGTCTCGGGCTCGCTCCTTACAATATACGTCACGATGGCGATTCTCATGCTTGCCCTTAGCCTGACGATCGGGCCTTCCCCCACTCCGAGAGTCTATCTCTCGGCCACCAGGGAAACTGCAGAGGAAATCGCCCCTTTCATTATAGCTGCCGGATTTGATTTCATTCCGGCATCAGAAGGACAAAGTTCCTTTGATGTCATGGCAAGTCTGGGCTCTTATAACGCCGCAATAATCGCAGACTTTACTCCTTCCTACGTGGGAGAACAAGGGCTACCTGGACTTGGATCTCTCGATAAGATATTCATAATAACAAATTCCTCAACAGAAGAATTCATAGAGACATCCCAAAGAATCTGGGAGGACTCTGTGATCTTGCTGGAAGATCCCTCTGACCTGACATCTGCTCTGCAAAGACTTGAACTCGATTCTAACGTCTTCGGATCATCAGTAAGTCAAGGTTTATTCAATGGAGTCGTTGCATTTGTTGGTCTGCTCTCTTTATTGATTGCTTTTGTCGCAACGGCCTTTCTGGCAAGTACAATCATAGAGCGAAAGTCTGATAGATCGGCAGTCTACACTATCGCTCAGACAATCGTATTCTCGGTAATGATTTTCTTCTTTACCCAAATGGTATACATGGCCACCGCGGTTCTCCTTCAGATTCCATTGGGTTTGCATGCGGGTGGAGGAAGTTCTAACTTGACAGCTGTTGGTCTACTGGGCTTTGGAGGTGGTTCTCGTCCTAGAATGGCGCTCGCAGCATTAGGATTTGTCGTTGGTGTCTTGCTGACTCGTGAGGGTAGGGTCAAATTTGATGGGAAGGTTGCGCTGGCTCTCGCTCTAGTTGGATCCTTCATGCTGTTGAATCCTCTAAATGGTGGTCTGATCTTTCACCAGTTCTTACTTACTTTTACGACCTCTTTTACTGCTCAAACTAGCGGTGAGTCAATTAACCAGGTCAAGACATTTATCGGCGGGGCAGGCGATTTTTGGACGAGCTCATTGACGACGAGTTACTTCATTCAGAGGGGAGTTCCTTTGCTTTATGCGTCTACCATAGCGATGTCACTGTACACTAGGTTAGAGAGATCTATGGCGACTGTGGTTCTACTGGGGACAAGCTTCAGTGCATCCTGGGGGTTTATGAGGCTTGCCGACCAGGTCCCTACAAAGGCTCTTGCATCCATCCCGCCTGGATTGATTCTTGGATTTGCCGTCATACCATTGGTACTTGTGTTAAGTTATGGTGAGGGGTATTTGCGGAGGAAGATCCGGATTTGATCGTCACGGGAAATTTCGGAAAAATAAATATTGAACATTGGAGATTCTTGTCGTTCGTGATATTGTTGGCTCTATCGACCTCGGTCGTTCTGCTCAGGGCCGGCCTGATCGGATCCATCCAATCGCTCGAGCTTTTATTTTTCATGTTTGTTCCAGGATATGTAACAAATGTATTTCTCTTCAAGCGAGTCAAGATCATAGATATCTTGTTTCTATCAGTCGGAATAAGTCTCGGGTTGTTCATCTCGACTGATTTACTTCTTCCAATCTGGTTAGGAAGTGGAAGTGGACTCCCAGTGGATACTATGAGCAGCCTAACTGTTGCCCTTGGAACTTCATTAGCCTTATTGGTTGGCAGCATCTCGATGATGAAGCGATTAATCCTAAGAAGTTAATGCGTATGACTAAAGGAGATCGAACCCCCGCAATCAAGGTAAGTAACCTTACGAAAATATACAGAACAAACGCTGTTGGAAGGAGCGCTAGTGGACTTAGTACGTCTCTTAATTTTAAAAAATTCCTAATATCTCTATTTGGAAAGAGAACCAATTTCTTTACTGCTCTTGATAATATCTCCTTTGAGGTTCCTCATGGCTCTATATTTGGCCTGCTTGGACCAAATGGAGCAGGAAAGACGACCCTAGTCAAAATACTCTCTACTTTGGTCCTTGCAGACGGAGGTAAGGTATTCGTGAACGGATTTGATGTCGAGAAACGTCCCTATAGAGTTCTGAAAGAGCTCCAGACGGTTCTCAGTGAGGGTTTCGGCTTCGAGAGGCGCCTGACAGGCAGACAAAACCTGGAGTTCTATGCGAGTCTATATGGTTTGGGAAGAGATGCCGCCCAGAGAAGGATTGATTCTCTCCTCGAATTAGTTGGTCTACCAGATAAGGGTCACCTCGCTTACCAAAGGTACTCCACAGGAATGGCTAGAAGACTATTGGTCTGCAGGGCCCTCCTTAGTGAAGCGTCGGTTCTCATCTTCGATGAACCGACCAGCGGAATGGACCCACGTACAGCTTTAGATTTCCGACATATGATGCTTGAGAGATTATCGAAAAAGGAAGGAAGGACGATTGTTATCACTACCCACAACATGTATGAGGCGCAACAAGTATGTGACCTAATCGGAGTGTTGGATAGGGGGAAGCTGGTGGCTATAGGGACTCCGGATGAGATCAGAAGAATGGTTGGCGAAAAAGTGGTATTATCCTTGACGGTAGGTGGGAGCTCCATCTTCAATGAAACTCGAGCTCCTCTTCTGGTTAAGGAAGTGACGAAAGTTCATGGGGTAGTAAACGTTTCCTTGACCGAGAATGGTTCAAGCGATTCTCGTGCGATGCAAATCGAAGGAGTCAAAGATCTAGATTACTCAAAGATATTCTCACTCCTTCTCAATGAGCACGTCAAGATTAGATTTATCGAATCCACCCAGCCAAGTCTAGAGGACGCGTTCATGTATCTAACAAAGAAGGTGAAAAGATGAGTCTCACCGGAGAAGCAAGAAAGATTGTAGCCTTAGCCAGACGGGATATGTTTCAATGGTTATCCTACAAGAGTCAGATGTTTACCACGCTAGCAACGGCGGTCCTAGGAATTGCCTCCTGGGGCTTTATTGCAACATTTAGAAATGTCCCGATACCCGAATATAATACAGATTACGTTTCATTCTTGATGGTGGGTATTCTAGTCTCGAGTGGCATCTTGCCCCTATCTAGAGGACTTCAGCGGCGACTAAATCCATGGACACTTGAGACAATTTTGATGACAGGGGTCAAGCCAATTACATTTGTTGTCGGGATCGTCTCGTTTACGTACCTACTAGCGATCGCCCTGATGATTCCTCAATTGGCTCTTGGAGTCTATATCTTTGGGGCTGTGCTCAACATGAATCTTTTCTCCCTCATCTTAGCCATTGCCATCTCGTCGATTATCATCTTCTCTCTCGCTATGATTTCAACCGGAATAAGGATTGTGACAAAAGTCAGCGATCCCGTCAGCTGGGCATTAAGCACAGGAGGTTCATTGTTTGCGGGGATGCTATTCCCAATCTCACATCTAGACTCCTTTATTCCAGGAATCTCTACCTTCTCTTGGATCCTACCTCATACTTGGATATTTCATATTGTGAGATTGTCAGCTCTTTCAAGAGGATCTCTCCTCGACCCGCAAGTGGCGCTCAGCTTCTTGGGAGCGTCAGTTTTCGCGATAATAATGTTTCCCATCGGGCTCTATACCTTCAAATGGGGTATCAGAAGAGCTAAGAGAGATGGGACGCTTGGTTGGTACTAGCCAGTGCGTATAGCCCAGGTTACACCTTTTTACCCTCCGGTCGTAGGCGGCGTTGAATCTGCGGTCGAGAATATCTCGACGCTCCTTGTCAAACGCGGTCACGATGTAGATGTATACACATCCAGTCCAAATGGTTCTCGAAGCGAAGAGGTAGTAAACGGAGTTAATGTCCGCAGATTTCCCATGCTCCTAGAAATCGGGACTTTTGCAAAGTTCTGGCCCACCTTCCTTCAAGCAATGCGGCGGCAGAGGTACGACGTAATACACACTCATGTTTACCGGCATCCCCATAGCACAATGGTTGGCGTCTATTCAAGACTCGCGGGAACAAAGGCAGTGATAAGCACTCATGGACCGTTTCATCCCAGAGATGTGTGGGGGAGACTGTCTTATCTCGTTAGAATCCATGATCTAGTGCTTGGCCGAACCCTAAACCTGTTTGAAAAGGTCTTCGCATTAGGAGAGATTGAACGAAGGATTCTCGAGAACATGCATATCGAGAAGGAGAAGATTGAGGTGATGCCCAATGGGGTAGGTTCTGAACATCTACAAGTATACGACCCAAAACCTTTCCTCAAGGAGCAGGGGATTGAGGGTTCCTATCTTTGCTATCTTGGCAGAATCCATCCCACAAAGGGGATAGAGTTTCTATTGAGATCGTTTGCCAAGGTTGGAGCAGTTACTGACCATTCGAGTCTCCTAATAGCCGGGTCAGGCGATCGGGATTATCTCGAGAAATTGAAGTTAGTTGCCTATGAGCTTGGTCTGAAAAATAGAGTCAAGTTTCTCGGTTATCTTGAGGAGGAGCAAAAGATGCGACTTCTTGAAGGATGCTCGGGCCTAGTTCTTCCCTCGATGTATGAGCCGTATGGTATTGTCCTTCTAGAGGCCATGGCGCACGGGAAGCCTGTCATCGTAACTCCTGGCGGAGCCGATCTAGTCTCTCAAAACTACAATGGCCTACTAGTCAGATACGGGGATGAGGAAGGGATGGCTCGACATCTCTCAACTCTTCTCACCGAGCATGATAAGGCAGTTGAGCTAGGGAGGAATGGTCGGGTTCTTGCTAACGAAAGAGTTTGGGAGAGAATCGTCACCAGGCTAGAGAGGGTATATTTGGAGATTTGTAATTGAGTTTAAGGATAGTAGTAGTTCTCCCATCCTTTCACCCCATTATAGGAGGCGTTGAAATCTACGGCCTCAATTTTTGCAAAGAGCTGGTCCATAATGGACACGAAGTCCATGTCCTTACTCCCGATAGGATTATGGGTAGGAGATTAGCCCCCTCGAACGAGACGATAGAGGGCATTAATGTACATAGAATTAAGACACTGTTCGATCTTAGTTACAGGATAAAACTATGGCCATCCTTGAAGGGGAAGATTAAAGATATCGCACCGGACATAGTTCATGTGTATAGTCACGACTCCTACTCGTGGTTAGCTCTCTCAGCTTGTAGAGAAAGTCGGATTCCTCTACTTCTAACTACCTATGGCCCTTTCAATTCACAGAATGAGAGGAACCGGATCAGCACCATGGCCCTGACTGTGTATGATACCTATGTTGCACCCACGATACTAAGAAATGCGACCAGGGTCAATGTAAGGTACCCCGAGCTCATAGAGTGGCTTCTAAAGATCGGAGTCGGTCGTGAAGTGGTAAGCTTGGAGCCCTCTTGCATCACTCCAGAATACCTTCTCGAAGGAGACGGTGAGCAGTTTAAGGAGTCTCTAGGTCTAACGACCGCGAAAATCATTCTATACCTTGGAAGGATAACCAGGCAAAAAGGTGTTCACAATCTCATCAAGGCCGCAGAGCTAGTCCACAAAGATATCCCCGGTATAGAGTTAGTCCTTATGGGTCCGAGGGATACGCATTTTGAATTGGGTGATTTACCTAGCTGGATTCATATCGTCCCACCAACGACTTCCGCTACGGCAGAGCGTAACGCCATTGCAGCAGCCGATCTATTTGTTATGCCCAGTCGATTCGAAGGGTTCAGTCAGGCTGTCTTGAAGGCACTCGCACAAGGAAAGAGAGTGATTGTTACTTCGGTGGGTGGATTGCCATTCGAGGTAGACTATGGGAAGTATGGGAAACTTGTCCAATATGGTGCGATCGAGAGCCTAGGAAAGGCCATGGTAGAACATTTTAGGAATCCACCGCATCTTGACGTAGGCGAGATAAAGAAGTACGCTTCTAAATTCACCTACAAAGAGAACACCAAACGGATTCAATCACAATATTTAGAGATTTTGAACCATTGAACATCTGCTATATCGCCACTGACGTGGTTGTCCCTCATTTTCGTGGAGCGTCCACTCATACTAGAGAAGTAGCTACACATTTGGTGAAGCTCGGACATCAGGTGGATCTTCTCTGCAGGGAAGGATCGGGACAAGCCCAGACTGAAATATTGGATGGGGTTCGAATCCATCGGATTAAGGATGGTATAGTCATGAGTAACCCATATTCGAGTTACCAGGCGGGAGAGGACGGCGTATCCAAATCTAGAGTGCTAAGAAGGGTACTCAAGAGCCTCTACGGGGTATACTTCACCTCAATCTATCCCATCTACGCCGCAACAAAAGCTATCAAAGTCGTACAATCAACCGATTCTGATATCATCTTGGAACGGGAAACCTCTTTTGGGGCTGGTGCGATTACGAGCTACCTAACAGGCCGTACATTAATTGTTGAGATTATTGGCCCTAGATTCAACACGCTCTCGGTGAGGAGAGCCTCGAAGATACTCTACTACAATCCAAGCATGATTGGAGGTCTCATTGACTCTCATAAGCTCTCGAAGGTCTCTGCTGCAGCCAATACAACTCTGTTCCGATATAATCCACAAGCGCGGAAAGAGAAAAGAGATCTCCTGAACCTGGATGGAAAAACCGTTATCGGATACCTGGGGACTTTTGCAGAGTGGCAAGGTCTAACAGACATAATCGATGCTGCGAAGGAACTAACCAAGAGATACCCTCAGGTCCATTTTCTCATGATCGGTCCCTATTATCAGGACGCTAGAGAAACTGTTGTTCAATTGGGTCTACTAGACCGGTTTACCTTTCTCGGGCAGGTGCCATACGAGGAAGTTCCGGAATATCTAAGTGCAACAGATATACTCTTAGCTCCGTACAATCTGGGTCCTTCGCCTCTTCGACGGCAGGTAGGCATCGGTTCGTCATTAAAGATATGTGAGTACATGGCTTGCGGCAGACCGGTTATCGCCTCATCTCTGTATCCGATCTCTTCTGAATTTCAAGACGGAAAGGATCTCCTTCTAATACGGCCTGGAGATGTAAAGGATTTGGTCAACTCAATTGAGAAACTTATGTTGAATCCAGACGAGATGAAGAGGTTAGCCTTAGCAGGCAGAGACGTAGTTGAAAAAAAGTACTCTTGGGAGATATTCACTCGGAGCTTGGAAAAAATGATGTTCCAAGCAATCCATTCTTCTTGAGAGATTTTTCAATGGCAGAGATAGAGGACAAACCATTGGTTTCTGTCATAGTTCCGACGTTCAATTCCAGTACTACTATAGGACGAACTCTAAGATCCATTGCTAATCAATCTTACAGGAGAATGGAGATTATCGCCGTTCATGATGGTGGCTCGAAAGACAATACATTGGAGGTTTTGGAAGATCTGAGAAGAGATATGCCTAATTTGCGGATAATCAAAACCACACATATCGGGCGATCGGCAGCTCGGAATGTTGGCTGGAAAGCCGCTGCGGGGGATGTTTTCTTCTTTGCAGACTCTGACGAGATATACATGGATGACTACGTGGCGGTTGGCGTAGAAAAGATTGTTTCGGAGAACGTCTCAGGAGTCACAATTACCGGCTCTTCGCTGGTAGATGAAGATAGTCTTCTCGGACGAATTTACGTGGAAGTCTATTCTAGGTTACAGAAAGAGAAACAGAGAGCTAGCACAGCTGGACTGAATTGGGCGTGGATATTCCGGAGAGAGGCAATTGAATCAGTAGGAGGGTATGATGAGGACTTGGATCAAGCGGAGGACAAAGACATATTTATCAGAATTAGAGGGAATGGAGGGAAATTTGCTGTAGTTCTGGGGGATCACTGGCATCATCTTCGGCCATCGAAGATGTCTACTTATCTCAGGAAGACTTGGAACGGATCTAAGAGACGGGTTCGCTTTAGTATAAAACATAACCATAAAAAAGAGATACTCATCAACTTGGCTCCTTCAATTGCCATTATTCTCTATTTGGCCTCGGCTGCGATATCGCTCACGTTCTTTGCGTATCTCACCTTACTCGGGCTCCTTCTTCTCTCGATCGGGGGTGCGTATAAATGGATAAAGTGGTCATCTGTAACAGCATGGAGGTTAACAGGTCTGTTCGTGTTGCTAATGATTCTCACAAGGATCGTAACCTCCTTTGGATACCTCTATGGTATGGCCATGGTAACATTAGGCGGCATCAGACGGCCAAATCAACGAACCGCTTCCCAAATCCTAGATCAACCGCAGCTTCATTGAGACGGATCCAGTCATGAATATCTGCCGAGTTGTCTGGGACTATCCTGAAGGAGGACTTCCGTCCTACGGCCTCCAGCCCGTATTCTACTACCTCTCCCAGGTCCAAGCTAATCGGGGTCACGACGTAAACGTAGTCGCAAGGAAGGTTGGGTCACAACCAACGGAAGAAGTTGACGGGAATGTGCTAGTGCATCGGGTAGATCCACCGTTTAATGTGAATGGCTTGAGGAAAGTTCGAGCAATTATCAGAAACCGGAAAGATTCGGTTGTTCATACACATGCCACCGCTGGCCTCTTCATGTCGTTGGCGAAACACCTGCTAAAAGTTCCCCTAGTATCTCAGGTGCATGGGACTACTCATTCTCATTTTATGCCGGTAAGATTAGAGTATGGAGATCTAAAGCTCGGATACTCTCCTATTAGATTAGCATACTACCATCAGAGAGAGAAACTCTTATGGTCATCAGCGGATAGGGTGGTAACTGTAAGTAGAGTAATTATTAGGGATTTGGAACGTTTCTACTCCATTCCAGCCGAGAAGATAGTTCCCGTTTACAACGGGGTCGACACCGATATCTTTCACCCCATAGAGCCTAATGCCGGGATGCCGCAGGGATTGGAGAAGCTCGAAGGTAAACGGATAATCCTCTATGTAGGTCATTTTGGACTTAGAAAAGGGCTCATCTACCTGCTAGGAGCTATGAGTGAAATAATTAAAGAGGTCCCGGATGCGGCCCTCGTTTGTATAGGGGGTGTCCCATCTTGGTTAAAGGGTGGAGACTATTGGAAAATGTTGCGAACTCAGATTGAGGATCGCCGCTTATCTGAGTCTGTGCTGTTAATGGACCGAATACCCAATAAGTTGCTCCCATACTACTACTCTTATTCTTCGGTCTTTGTCCTCCCTTCTTATTATGAGTCCTTCTCTAAAGTCGTCGCTGAAGCAATGGCGTGTGGGACACCAGTCGTTTCTACCAAGAAGGGAGCTCTGGAAGAGGTCGTTGAAAATGGAGTTTCCGGAACGCTAGTGGACTATGGATCATCTTCACAACTTTCGGAGGCAATCATAGAAATCTTACAGGATCGAAAACTCGCCCTGAAAATGGGGCGGAAGGGAAGAGAACGGGCAGAGACTCTTTTTACATGGAAAGTCGTAGCGAGTCGACTCGATAAAGTCTATGACAGCCTCAATGGTTCCCGCGACTTTCACAGGTGAAAATCGGTCCTCCCAAGAGCGATGTGGAATTGTATTGTAGCAATCCAAAATTACAAGCTAACGCCTGAGGAACTCCAAGAACTTCAGAATAAGAAACTAAGGAGATTACTTAGACACGCATATGAACAAGTTCCCTTCTATAGGAAACGTTTCCGGGCTGCAAATATTACGCCGGACGATATCAAAAATACAGACGATCTTCGACGTCTTCCTACCATCACTAGAGGAGAGATAGTTTCGGAATGGAGCAGCATAATCGCAAAGGGTAAGGGAGATGGGTACATCCAGCGATTCACTTCGGGAACTACCGGAAAGCCATTACGTATTCTTAGGGATTCTAAAAGTGTGGATCGACACGTCGGGTTAGGACTTCGCAATTATTACCTTCTTGGGATCATGCCGTGGTTCAAAGCCTCACGAGTTATACGCCTAGGTTCTGATGCACAACGAAATAATGTTGACTCTGGAAGGGGAACTACATTACAAAACAATATTCGCAAAGTGGTGATAGGGCCTTGGTTGCCTCGACTAAGAGTCCCACGGAGTCGGACTATGAGCTTCCGACAGAATGTAGCTGAAGTGGCGCCCAGACTTCTCCAATATCGGCCAGATTATCTAATGAGTCGCCCGTCATACTTGATGGCTTTAGCGGACTGGTTTGAGGCACATGGGAAGAAAATCATTATACGAAAAATTCTATGTGAAGCAGAATATCTAAGTGAGAATTCTCGCAACAGGATAGAACGCGTGTTTGGCGGTGATGTGTACAATGCGTACGGTACAAATGAACTTGGAATGCTGGGATCTGAATGTCGCCAACACTCTATGCATATTTTTTCAGACTATTTTGCTTTCGAGATTCTGAAAGATGGGGAACCTGTGGCTCCAGGTGAGAGGGGGGATGTTATCATAACAGGCCTTGACAACGAAAAAATGCCTCTAATTAGATACGAGCAGGGAGACATTGCAATTCCGGAAAATGGGATTGGTTGCCAATGCGGATCGAGTTTCCCAAGGCTTCGTGCTATTGAGGGAAGAAAGAATGACGGCCTAGTCCTTCCAGGAGGACAGAGAATCCCACCAGGGGAAATAATAAACTACGCCGAAAGTATTGCTGGTCTGAAGAGATATCAAGTGATCCAGGAGACCATCAACCGAGTTATAGTTAGGACGACGGAACAGGACGAAAAAGCTTCCGCGATTCTTGTTACCTACCTACGGGAACTCTTCGGATCGGACCTGACGGTGGACGTTCGATTTGAGTCGGAGGACTCATTTATCAGATTTACAGGAAAGAATAGGCCGGTCATCTGCGAGATTGGCTAGCTCCAGATTGCTGCACTAGAACAGAAATATGATGTCCTCCATCTTTACTTATACCCTTTACAGGTAACGAAAAAACATGGCCAGTGCCAGCGTCAAGCTTTTGATTGTTCTCGTTGTAGTTATAGGGATAATCGCAACTCCTTTAATTCTGAGTCAGGCCGCCATTTTTCAGACAGCGAATCGCCCAATCGAGAGCATGAAATTTCTCACCGATTTTGGAGTAACTCCTAAGTCAATGCCATTCTTCGTGAGCCAAGAACGTGGATATTTCGAAGACGCAGGGGTCTCTCCTACGTTTTTGGAAGGGAGAGGAAGCAACTTTGCCATGACTCAACTAGATGCGGGTCAGGCAGACATGGCAATTGTGGATGCTAGCACTCTCATTGCACGAGTAGAAGAGGGAGCGAAAGTCAACGCGGTCATGGT
>JACZWF010000005.1:0-10020 GCA_022572285.1 Nitrososphaerota archaeon
TTACGAGTTCTCTAAGTTCACTAAGGATGGCTCTTACTCTTTCAGCATCTTCTAAGTTCTCATTCCTTTCTTCTAGGAGGTCTTCAAAGAAGGCTAGCTTTTCCTGGAGGAAATGGAGAATTCTCTGCAATTCGTCATCTCTAGCATCTAGCACTTCAAAGACCCTGTCTGCCATCTTTGTTCTGCCGGCATGTAGCAACTCACGAGCATGATGGATTCCTTCCTCAGCTCTATCGAATCTACGGAATTCTATATCTTCGCGGACTCCTGATAAGATTTCTGAAACTTCGTTTAGGAGAGATCTAAGTTCTTCAAATCCATCTACATCGTTGATGATTCTTTCAATCTTATCGAGCAACTCCCTTTTCTCTTGATCGAGCTGCTCAATTAGAAGTAAGAGATGTTCGCTAATCTCCCCGTCCGATTGAGGTTTTCTGTCCTGTTCAATTTCTCCAATGCCCACCCGTACCTTTTCTAGGATGATTTCAACGTTGTAAATTCCTCTCTCTGCTAAATCGAATCTCCCTACATCTACATCCTCACGAATGATGTGGAGAAGTTCTCCGACGTAACTTAAAAGCTCAGCCAAGCCCCCAACCTCAACATCTCTGTCAAAACCTTCCAATATGTTGACTAATTCTCTTCTCTCTATTTCGAGGTCTTCTAAGAGATAGAAGAGCCTCGCGCGAATCTCTACGTCCACGATTTCGCGATCAATCACTTCTACAGGCCTCTCATCTCGTTGATCAAGTTGAAAATTTCTCTCCTCCTCTGCGAGGTTCCTTGCATGATTGGCAAATTCTCGCGCTTCGTTAGCAAGCAATAAGGCGTCATCATCGCGATCCTCTCCTTTCGCTATAGCAAGTTCAAGACTGGCTCTAGCCTCATTCAGAAAGGCTTCGGCTTCCTCGGTATCTGCTCCTTCTTCAGCTGCAGCAGCAACTGCCTCCTCGGCCTCAGCAATCGCGGCTTGAGCTTCATCAACTGCTGCCGATCTAGAATTTGCAAGATCATTACCTTGTCCCAGCACCGGAATGGGTACAGAACTGCTTAGGAGGAGGACTATTGAGATTATCGAGAAAAGATCGCGTCTCATCAAGGGATTAAATTCGAAAGAAAGCTCACAAAAGGATCTGCTCGTATCCTTTGTTACGAGAGGATTATGGAAAGAACACGACAATTGTCTTGAAACATTGGGGAAGATAGATGATTGAAAGTCTTGAGAGAGACAATCAATTTTAGAGTCTAATGGGAGTCATTATAGTTGGATGTCCAATAAAACAAGAAGGACCTCAGAGGACTGAAAGTTACTTTGGGGAGAAAGAGGTCGAGGCTCGAGACTTATGCTGCAATCCTTGATGCGGTAGGCAGCGGCGCAGTAAAGGCAAGTCAGATCATGTCGGTAGCGAACCTCTCGTGGTCCGTCTTCAAAGACTCACTAAAACTCCTAGTTTTGAAGGGCCTCATCGACGAGAAAAAGTTTGGAAAAAGGAAGATCTACACCCTAACAAGGCGTGGTGAGGAGACACTGACGAGGCTTATGCTACTAGCGCATGACTTCGCGCTTCGATGGTCTAACATGGAAATTAAAGTGGAGATAGAAAGAGAGAAGATAGTTTAGGCGAGCAGACCGAACTGATAATGTCTAGCCAGTGATGAGCACGGCGTAAGATCAATTTGACTTTTGACTTTTATACACTAGATTGCCTTTTTCACCATAGGGGCTTTAGGTAAGCCTCCCTGAGGCATGGTGGTACTGGCCCACGGTCGAGCAACCAGCCAGGACCACCTTATCACGATTCCACCAAAAGGGGAAGCATTCATATCTCACCCTAGTGAGAGAGAAATATGCCATACTTCATCCGACTATTGAACTTCACTCCCGAAGGCCTAAAGGATATCAAACAGTTCCGAGCGAAGAGGAGCGAATTCAAAAAGCAAGCAAATGATATGGGAATAAGTATCTATGCCGAATATATTACTACGGGGCCTTACGATCTTGTCACCATCTTAGAGGCACCTGATCTTGACACTATCCTCAAATTAAGTACGCTAACGGCATCAAAGGGACGCATGACTGTCCAGACAATGAGTGCTATCCCGGCGGAACACTTCGAAGACATAGTCGAGACTATCTAGATTGAATTTCCTATCGGTATGAAGGGACTATCTCCTTGGAGAACCTCTCTAATTCGGATATCGAGTCAGGAGATTCATACCTCAAAAGAGGAAGAAAGTACTGACAGCCAGCCTGAGAAAACTTCTCGATCACCTCCTGAATGCCATTTCCTCCTACCCCAATCACCCGATCGAAATATGCAAGTGTAATTCGCTTTCTCTCCATTCGAAGTTTGCTCACCAACTCCCCATATCTCTCTGGTGAAATGCCGGTAGGAATCCAACCATTTCCGTACTTCATCATCACCTTCATCATCTTTTCTCCAACTGTTCCAAACCAGAGAGGAGGATAGGGTTTCTGTGTCGGCTTAGGCTCCAATACTGCGTCTTTCATCTGGTAATACTTGCCATTGAAGCTCGGGGAATCTTCAACCCATAGCTTTGTCATGATTTCCAAACCCTCAACAGTCTTCTCGAACCTAACCTTATCCCCATCCCACTTACTATAACCTTCGAACTCTGGCCGGTGCCATCCCGCTCCCACACCCAGTATTACTCGTCCGTCTGACAATTGGTCAACAGTTGCAATCATCTTTGCCAGGATTGACGGCGGTCTAAATGGAATCGGTGTAACACAGGTTCCGAGTTTGACAACTGAGGTCTTACCAGCAAGATACGCTAGGAGGGGCCAGACCTCCAAAGTGCTGTTTGAGGCGGGGAGCATGTAGTGATCCCAGATTAATATTGAGTCAAATCCCAAGGCCTCAACTTTTTCGACGGCCTTCACAATTAGCTCCTTCCAACGCTGACCAACGGTGATCGGGAGCACTATTCCGAACTGCATTTCAGATAAATTCAGGGAGGGCTAGCTAGATGAACAATGTTATTGCACCAGGTCTGCTTGCCGCGCGCTACGCTCCCACGTTATCATCAACTTCTGGAATCATCTCATTCTGCTTGACGCCCATGTAGCCCATTGTTGGGGAACAAGCATATATCCTGACACCGCTCTCCTTTGCCATCTTAGTCATCCCAGGGAGCATTCGCATGATATTTGGAAGAAGCAAGCCAGGATTTCCAACTGAAGCGATCCTAGGAGATTCTACCCCATCTTCCGTAAGAGTTCTTAGTGCCCAAAGAGTGAAGTAGATATCAACCTCCATCCCCATAGCTGGGGCTGTGGTGGCTAGCACCATTGCTGGGTATAACATATCTATCGTACCTTTGGAGACAACCAGGAGCGCGCGCGCGCCCTCTAGGCTTTGGGGAATGAGATTCAAATCCTCGACAGACAAAAGGATAGATACTGGAACACCGTAGATGTTACATGAACCGACCTACGGTAATGTTCCTAATCTTAGGATTAATCGTGGGAGGTGTCGGAGGATACGGGATTGCTCAATTATCAACCCTTGGGCAGGTAGATACTACTGATGATGAGATGCTAGGAGAGGCCTTAGCTGAATTATCCTCTCTTCAGGCTCAGATGGACGAAACATTGCAGTCGCTTGGAGAAGCGCAAGATGAAGTGTCTGGACTAGAACGTGAAGTAACAACACTACAAGATCAGATGAATGAGCAGGAGACTCAGGTGGCTAGGCTCCAAGGAGTCGAGGAATCTCGCGATCAAGCTCTCTTGAAATTATCAGAAAAAGATGAAATGATTTCAGAACTTCAGATGAGAGTGGGAGATCTGGATGAGCTAGTATCTGATTTGGATTTGGTAAAGGCGGATCTTCTGGTGGCCGAAGAGAATGTCCAAAACCTCGAGGAGGAATTATCTGGACTACTAGAATTTCTGGAAGGTAGCATTCGTATCGAATTAGGAGAAATTGAGTTGGTAAATTCCTTTGGAAACCCGTTAAACAATCTTCAAATTGGAAGCTTGGTCATTATTCAATCAACGGCAACAAACATTGTTGAAGGAACTGTCGCATTCACTTTTCTTGTACGAGTTTTCGATACTGCCGATGAATCCCTAGTATTCGAGCAATCATTCATTAACCTCCAAGTAAACGAGGCTGACTTCTTAACTCCCGGAGTTAGTTGGTCACCAGGCTCCACAGGTACTTTTCGAATAGAAGTATCCTGTGTGGATAATCTATCGAACCTATTACCCGTCTCTTTCCCAAGGAACACCGAAGTCGTCCTCAACTAATACCATTGGCCCTCCAAAGCCCTATTATTGGGCAAGTGCGAGAATCTGGTGCTATGTCCGGGGATGATGAGAGGAAGATCAAGAATGTGATCTATGGTGTTTTAGAAGCAGGGAAGAACAGAAACTTCAGCCTCCTATCCAAACTGTATGCGGGAGATGATACATTCAGCAAGTTTGATGATACTCCTCCATATTCTAGGCAAACAGTTGAGGAAGCCATTGCACAAGAGGAGATCGCATTTGCTTCGCTATCTGACTATCAATATGCTATACGTGAGCTAAAAATTGATCTGATTGGAGTTGTAGCAATTGCGACATTCTACCTCGACTATGGTGGAGTACTCGTCAATAACTATACTTTTGAGGGAAGAACAATTAGCATAAGCTCTAGGGCAACCTATGTGCTAGAAAAAAGAGCGAGTGGTTGGGTAGTCGTCCACAAACATATTTCACGTTTACCTGATGATTGGAAGCATTAAACTATTTTAAGGGTGGATAATCTGAAATGCCCCGTTGCCTATAGATGATTCCGGATCAAAACTTGAACTTGCGACATGGCAAGATAGGTTTGTTGCATGGCTAATTGATGCCGTTCTAATTGGAGTCGGAGTCACATTACTTGTCTCGGTCTTGGCATTGCCTGTCCTCTTCGCGGCTTCGTTTGGTAGCTCAGGTCTTGGATTCGGCTTTCCGTTCTTCAGTCCGTTTGCCTTTCTCCTCCCAGTCGTTAGTGCCAACTCGCTAGTCTTCTTGCTATACTGGATATATTTCGACCATGCCTTAGGCCAG
Organism: Nitrososphaerota archaeon; assembly: GCA_022572285.1. Taxonomy (GTDB): domain Archaea; phylum Thermoproteota; class Nitrososphaeria; order Nitrososphaerales; family UBA57; genus B1T1B5. The sequence goes on from JACZWF010000005.1 coordinate 5,066, forward strand.
TCTATCGGAAAGCAGTTGCTAAACTTGAAAGTCGTAGGCATCAATGGAAATAAGCCCGAATTAACTAGTGCGATAATTGAGAGCATAGGAAAGGCATTTGTTATTCCATTGGATGTTCTGATAGGACTCATAGCCTTCGGGGAAAGTAGGCAGAGACTCTTTAGTAAGCTAGCAGATACAAGCGTCGTGCGAGTTCCGCTTTCTGAACGTGGCAAAGGAATAAGACTGACGGCCTGATTTAACGTCGTGACTTTCGAGAGAATAAAACATGACTGTGACAACTAGACGACTCCGGATCAGAACTGAGGGTGAGAACAGTATCATAGATCTTTCCTCGAAGGTACAGAAGGAGGTCGAGGCGTCTGGTTTGACAAATGGGATTGTGACAGTGTTCGTTCCGGGGTCCACCGGCGCATTAACAACAATGGAGTATGAACCGGGCCTAAAGCAAGACTTCCCTGCTATGCTAGAGACAATCTCCCCGAAGGACAAATGGTATGAGCATGAGAATACTTGGCACGATCATAATGGACACTCACATGTCAGGGCTTCACTTGTAGGGGGGAGCCTTACAATCCCTTTCGAGGAGGCAAAGTTGCTTCTTGGAACGTGGCAGCAAATAGTTTTCATAGAGTGTGACATTCGGCCCCGAGATAGGGAGATTATATTACAGATCATGGGTCAGTGATTGAAGCTCAGCTCAAGGCTTCTTCTCGCTTAGAATCTGAATCGTCTTCCGTAGCTCTTCTGCTGCACGCTCGGGTGGAACGGTATTGACATAAATGCCCATTCCCCGGTCCAATCCTGCTCGTCTAAAGAGACGAGGGTAAATTTCTAGGTGCCAGTGGAGTTGTTTTGAGGTCTTCTTCTCTGGAGAGGTGTGAATGACCAGATTGAATGAAGGGTTGTTGAGGGTTTTAGCTAAAGCTTTCAAGCTCAATCTAAGAATATTGGCTAGCTCTCCGAGCTGTCTTTGGGTCACTTTTAGAAAACTGGTCTGATGAGGTTTCGGAAATACCCAGAATTCATAACGATGAACCGAAGCCCATGGAGCCAAGACTAGAAAATTTTCTGCGTTTGCTATCAGGCGTGGGCCTTGCTCCTCTTTTTCAAGTACCTCACCCATCGGACATACCCCACGTTCCCTAAGTGACTTCTGAACGAATCGAGCTTCCTGATCAATAGAAGGTGGAAGAATTGGCAAGCTCATCATCTGGAGATGAGGATGCTCTATAGATGCTCCCGCATCTGGACCGTGATTAAGGAAGATTGCAACGTAGGATACATTCTTCTTAGAATAGAGCCATCTTGATTTGTCTTGCACTGTAGTTAATACGTTGACCCATTGATCTTCATCAATTTCTGAGAGATCGATGGTGTGCTTAGGTGTCATAACTACGATGTAATGATACCCAACCGCTGGTTCGCTGTATAGTGGTGGATCACTATACGTGCGAGGTGCATCTGGAGTCACTGCAGGGAATTTATTTAGAAAGGCTCGGACAGCCCAACCCTTCACATAATCTCCAGGCTCATCACTCAATTTCGCCAGCGTTCCTCCCCTGTTCACCAGCACCAGATCTGCAGCCGGAGTCTTATCCTCATTCCCAGGACAAAATTGACAATTCTTGGGAGTGACCTGAGATTTCACTCCTCTGCCTGTCTTCTTAGCCGAGGCCTTTGTTTTCGAGTCCTCAGCGGCAATTATTACTAGACGATTCGTGAAGTAGTCTCTTCTAAGATCTGGGGATGACAATTAACTGGTCGTGATCTCAAACTCTTTGTTATATCTCCCTTTTGGCTGCGCCAAAGGAAGGTATATCCCTAGTGAGCCGTTTATTGACTAGGACTGCTAAACTCGAGGACAGAAGGGACGGATGAGCGAGCCGTACGTAAACCATCCCTGAGGAGATGGCTGTATTCGGGAAAGAAATTCTACAGGATCATCGATGCAGGAATGAGCTTTGGAAAAATACGTTTCATGCTCCGATTAGGATCCCTACGTACAGACGCATATCTACGATTACGATGTTTTTGAGAAAGGGATCACATTCAAAAAACCTGGGATCTGCCTGTTAAAGTCGAGATCTTGGATATTTAGTCCTCATCAATTCCTCATGAAGAATAGAGCGTCGACATTGGATTTTGCATCGGAGTTATTGGGCATTTGGGGAAGCAGGTATATATCATATACTTCATGAACTGAAGAGAACTTGTAATAATGTAATCCTGACTGCACCGACCACTATCTATCAGCATAAGAACGTGCTTAACGATCCACATATTGAGCCATTTAGACACAAGTCCAGATAATCGGTAGGTGATCTGAAGAAGGGGGGTCTTGAAGTGAGAGCTTTAAGCAGAGGGCTGAGGAACAAGGTTATGTATCTAGATTACGTTCTATCTCCATGAGTCTTCAGATTCCCATCTCTTAGCGGGGGAATGGTCGCTTGGACGAACGGCGGCGAAGTCGAAGGTTAGTTGACTGACACCATTCGCTCTAGAGCTAGCCGTGCCTTTCCAGCAATAGCGGCAGGGACCTTGACCTCATGAATCATGTCTCGAAGAGAATAATGAACCTTCTGGAGTGTAATCATTTTCATATATTCACAAACCGCATCATCTTTCGCTGGGAAGAATTGTTTCCCGGGATTCTGTTTTGTTAGCTGATGTAGAATGCCGGTTTCAGTGGCAACGATGAATTCCGTGGAAGTTGAATTTCTGGCACACTTTAACATGCCATCGGTGGAAAGTATATGTGTACCTTTTCCAGAAATCTTCCCCTCACCTAAGTAATACATCGCATTAGTAATACAGCCACATTCGGGATGGATTAAGAACTCTGCATTAGGTCTCTCGTCTCTCAATCTCGTAATAGCCTCTGGAGTGAGCTTTGCATGGACGTGGCATTGTCCCGGCCAGAGATGCATCCTCCTTCCAGTCATTCTTTCTACATAGGCCCCGAGATAGATATCGGGTACTAGGAGGACCTCTTTATCGGCCGGGATACTATTAACAACCTTCACTGCATTAGTCGAAGTACAGCAATAGTCACTTTCAGCCTTCACATCGGCCGTAGTGTTAACATATGAAACCACAACCACTCCAGGGTGCCTCTTCTTCCAACGTCGAAGCTCTTCGGCGGTTATAGTATCAGCAAGCGAACATCCTGCATTGAGATCGGGTATTAGAACTTTCTTCTCTGGTGAGAGGATTGAGGATGTCTCCGCCATAAAGTGGACACCACAGAAGATAATAACGTCAGCATCAGCTGCGGCGGCCGTTCTAGCTAGCCCGAGCGAGTCTCCAACAAAATCTGCTATGTCTTGAACTTCAGGTCTTTGATAGTTGTGAGCCAAGATAATGGCATTCCTCTCCAGCTTCAGTCTAGTGATCTCAGAGACGAGGTCTCCTTTCAGTTCAAGGGAGGCTTCCTGCAAGACCATCAAGAAAGGCTATCGCATAACACCGTTTTATATCTTGTGAAGGTCGTCTAGCTGTTGCATGACTCGAGCGGATCATGAGATGCAGAGGTTTTTGGATGAGGATTACGGGCGAGGAGACATAACTTCCGATCTTCTCGTCCCAAAAGAACTCGAGGCAAGAGGGACGATCAAGATGAAGGAGGAAGCAGTAATTGCAGGGGTGGATGAAGTATCGATCCTTCTTAAGCAAGTGGGGCTAGAACAGAAGTGGAACGTCAGTGATGGAAGCATCGTTAGATTTGGTGAGGTCGTCGTTAAGGTTTCGGGGAATGCGAGAAGCATGCTCGCAGTCGAGAGAGTTGCCTTAAACATCCTGGGGCATATGAGTGGAATAGCAACTGCCACGCGCCGAGCAGTGGACATGGTGAGTCGGATAGATTCTGCCGTTAGAATCGCCGGAACAAGGAAGACACTACCTGGCCTGCGCCTCATGGAGAAGAGAGCCATCAAATTGGGAGGTGGGGACCCACACAGAAATGACCTCTATGACATGGTCTTGATAAAGGACAATCATATTTCATTGATGGGAACTATTGGTAGCACCATTAGGGGAATTCGAGAATCTATGCCAGATAAAGGAGGGAGAATTGAGGTTGAGGTTGATACTTCTGATGGTGCGGGTGAAGCCGCCAGATCTGGTGCCGACATAATCATGCTTGATAATATGAGTGTTGAGGATGTGAGAGAGGCAGTTATTCGACTTGAAAAAGAAGGCCTTAGAGAGAAAGTAGCTCTGGAGGTGTCGGGGGGTATACGTTTCGATAATATAGAAGCTTATGCTCAAGCAGGAGTCGACATAATTTCTATGGGCATTCTGACAAATTCAAGTCATGCCATGGACATGACTTTCAAGATTCGGAGAGCCTAAAGATTAAGGTCCATCCAATAATCTTAGCCAACCCTGATGCGATGTCGAGAGGATTGTAGCAGGGGCGGGTAAGTTTGTACTTTTGTAATATCCACGCGCTTTTATCGATTTCTGGGAAGAGCACATAGACAATATTTGCAGCACGGTGACGAGATCGCGGTAAGAGCTACCGGTCTCGTTAGATATTTCGACGGATTTGAAGCAGTCAGAAGTATTGATCTCTCTATTCGAAGAGGAGAGATTTTTGGAATAGTTGGACCCAATGGGGCAGGGAAGACCACCCTACTCAAGATGATTGCAGGGCTTCTACGACCTTCTGGAGGTAAAATCTCTGTATTAGGCTATGATTCAGTAAGAGATACAATAAAGGTTAAAGAAAACATCGGCTATCTGCCCGAAGAAGATTCGTTATACGAAGAAATGTCGATTATGGATTACCTCCACTTGTTTTCCGATTTGTACCTAACAAAGAGGAGGGAGGCTGATCTGAGAATTGCGGAGAATCTATCTAGACTCAGTATCCGGAACACAGGGGTAGTCGGAGACCTCTCCAAAGGGATGAAGAGGAAGATAGCAATTACACGCAGTTTGTTACATGACCC
>JACZWF010000005.1:10030-17503 GCA_022572285.1 Nitrososphaerota archaeon
TTGACGTCCTCTCAATCAGAGCCATTATCAAACATATCAAAAATCTAGCTCGCCAAGGAAAGACCATCATTTTCAGCGCTCATAATATGGCTCAAGTTGAGAACGTGTGTGATAGAATTGCGATTCTCAATAATGGCAAACTAATTGCGTTGGCTACAATGGATGAACTTCTCTCGAAGTACGGATCGAAGAAATATCTTATAGATTTTGATTCCGCTGAGAATCAAGATGTCCCTGCGAACTTGCATGCCAAAAGGAATCAGGAAGGAGGGTATTCTGTGCAGTACGAAAATGTCGATGAGACTAATACCCTTCTTCAATGGATTGGAAGGACTGGTGGCAGAACTCTCTCGATAACCACAAAATCAGATACACTCGAAGACATCTTCTTGGGACTAGTTGATGGGTCTCATGCTATCGAGTAGACGGATCCTTCACCTAAGCAAATGGGAGGTATTGAGGGCATGGAGAAAAACCTCGCCGAAATCCCTCTTGGTTGGTGTTCTACTTACTGTCTTGATTATGGCCTTTGTGGCGGTTACTCCAACTTCTGGTATTCAGGTTACAAATGGACTCTACGTTGTGGGGGTGATTGTTGGAGACTATAATGAGATGTTGGATAGTGAGACAAGATTCTCAACCTACTCGTTCACTGACCGCCCAACGGCCCTTGCCAAGCTATCCTCAGGCCAGCTGGACTTGGTAATTGGTAGAGGGGTGGTATATTTTGACAGCCAGAATGAGAAATCCATAGCAGCCACGACGGTTTTTGAAGAAGTCTGGAGGGAGAACAGGGAAGCAGTCCTTAGGCAACAGCGTGATTTGAATCCAGATCAGGCAAATATGATCTTCCCAATACTGGTCAGTGTTTCATACAGCGAAGTTGAGAGGCAGCTAGTTGCGCCTAACGAGGCAATAATAATCGACCTGGGGATTCAACCAGTTGAATTTCCAGTTGAACAACCTATAGATGGGCAGTTAGATCCATCTCCTCCGATCTCCGCCTCCCTAATTCCGATAGACTCTCAAGTTGGGGTAGATGTACTCACGACACCATCTCAGCTCGCTCCTCCCCTCCCATTCGTGTCAACCATTGTAGCTGTTTCACTTCTCGCACCCACTTTCTTCCTCTCCCAAATGTACGGTAATGGTATGATGAGTGAAAAAACTGGAGCCAAGGGAAGAATGCTGCTAGCTACTCCGTTGAGAAGATTCGAAATTGTCGCAGGGAAGACTCTACCTTACTTAATCATCGCAGTCTTAGGGACATTCGCAATCACGCAGTTACAGAGTTTTTTCATCGAAGGAAGCAGCAAGATTGGAGTTCTCCAAGGAGGAATTATGGTGCTCCTGTTACTACCTGCCACATTGATGTTCTTTGCTGTGTCGCTCACTTCGGTAATGCTCTCAAGGGGTTTCAAAGAGGCAACAGTCATATCTGTCTTCCTTAGCACATTCCTATCGCTATATCTTATTGCACCTTCAGCACTTCCACTGACCTTCCCCGTCTCGTTGGTGTCCCCCGTGACAGGGCTCATGCAGATCACTGAAGGCGGAGTACTAACAATCGAGGATTTTCTCAGGTTTACAATCCCATTTTCGATTCTCTCCCTCTCCATTTTTGCGGTCGCAGGTTCTCTAATCTCAGAGGAGTCTTTCTTTGTGCAAAAGAGATTGATACCTAAGATCGTAGACGGTCTGGAGCTTCTAATATCAAGAGAGTCAATCCTCATTCCGCTAGGTTTTGCATCGGTCTTCTTCGCATTCTCGGTTCAGCTAATGTTGGTCACTCTTGGTATATTCTTCCGTGGTTTAGGAGGATTTCTATTCATTATTCTTGCCTCTGCCTTAGTGACAGAGACACTGAAATCAGTGGGATTGTATGCCCTTGTCCTGAGGGGAAGAGTTAGAAGAGATATTCGTTCTGTCATTAAACTGACTTTCTTTTCTGCCGGTGGTTTCTATGTTGGGGAGAAGGTATTCCTGCTCTTACTCGCTGCATCATTCCTTCCGCTTCTCAGCCTTTATTCTGAGACCAGTCGAATCGGTTTTCTACTCCTTCCATTTTTGTTACATATGGCAACTTCTGGCCTTCTCTCTTCAGGATTAATATATGGGGGGCCGAGATTCTATCCACTATTCATTCTTCTTTCATCACTGCTGCACATCGCGTTTGTCATTTACATAATTCGTCTCATGATTAGCCTTCTGGGGTTATAAAAAATGGTAACATTTAGAGCTTCACTGAGGTTCCTTGTTCTTATTAGAAAGGAAATTGTTTCACTCTCGAAGGAAAAAACCCTTCCATTTACTATCGTAATTCAGCTCCTGACAGTACTCCTCTCAGTTTCATTGGCGTCAAGCTTCGCATTCTCAGCGGGTGGAGGAGAGTTGGAGACTGGATCCATGAGGGTGGTAATACAGGGGCAAGGTGAGAGCACTACGACCCTTGCTAACTCCCTGTCAGATAGGGGGCTTTACGTTCTTAGGGTAAATACAGTCGAGGAGGCGAATGAACTCATAGCAAATTCCAGAATCGACCTAGATATTCGAGTTATCGGCGGTGACCTTGGCGGGAGCGATCCAATCTTCGTAAGTCTCAGGATGAGAGATTCTCCAATTGCGTCAACATTAATCCGGTTATCAAAGGAATCACTGGAAGATCTCCAACGTGTTGCTAGACAACAAAGACTGGATACTGTTAATCTTAAAGGAGAAAATGTGCTTGCAAGCTTTGAGAGCAAACCACTTAATGGAGAACAGGCCGCAAGCCCAGTGGCAAGCTTCTATGCCTTTGAGACTACATATGCGATAATGATCCCGCTTATCTTCTCTCTTCCAGCGCTAATTTCAGGAGGTTTAGCGATGGATTCGCTAACTCAGGAGAGAGAGCGAAGGACTCTCGGCGTCCTATTAGTAACACCAGTAACTCGATTCGATATCTATTCCAGCAAGCTCTTGTTCTACACGATCCTAGGAATCACTCAGATTGTAGTGTGGATGCTGATACTTCAGGTCATGGGGATTAGTATTGAGAATACCACAAACATCCTAGTTCTTGGATCGCTAATGATTGTAATGTTTGTACTACTTGGAGGCGTAATTTCCGCAAGGTTCAAGACTAAGACTTTGACACAACTGGCATATTCAGTTGTAGCGACCCTACTCACAATGAGCTGGTTTGCCCTGCGAGGTTCACCAATTAACATGATGGTTAAACTGGCTGCTGGAACAACAAGTGCCTTGGAATTCGACTCATTTTCATCTATTTTATTTCTCGCAGCGATACCTTTGTTGTGCATGATCTTCCTAAAGGAGGTTCACCGTGAGAATGATATAGGCCTAGTTAACTCCGGCTGATCTCAAGATAGAGCAATAGAAATTCTAGGGATGATATGAAACAAGAAGAAGAATTCCGGAATTGTCGGAGACAACTATGAGGAAATACCTTGTTTCATTAGGTGGAATCGGGTGTTGTGCTAGATGAAGGTCATAAATGCCCAATCCTTTGTAGACTACCTCCAAGAGGGGGGAAGCTTTCCAAACGCCGGGGGCACTTGAATTTAAATTATACACTGCAAAGTTATTTAGATTCAGATCGTTTACAGCTACTCCATTTAATCCGGTAACTTTCAATCTGATATTTGTCACGTTGTCGTTTGCCGCCCATTGCTCATCAAGATCATCTGAGTCAATTGTAGCCTCTAGTAGGAGTGAATGACGCGCTTTGAATCCCGTTAACCCGATTCTCGTAATGTTGAATGCAACATCAGCTGTAGCGGATGAGTTAGCAGTCTCTCCATTCCAAAAGTAATTAATTTTGATCGAAGGAGTGTTGATATCGATGGCCAAACCATATCCTGCCAAAGCAACCTTCGATACTTTGGCCCAGGAATCTAGAAACTCTATCGTAGCATTTCCTATTAGATTTTTATCTCCATACGTAGAATCAGCGAGTTGATCAGTAAGACTCATCTCATTGAATCTAGTAAAGAGTTCGGACTCGTTCGAGATCGCTGCACGTTTTCGAGTCGCGTCTCTCAATACGAATGCAAATGCGTTCTGATAGTCTGAGTTGACGGTCTCGACTACTTCCTTATAGCTCTCGAATTTGACTCGTTGATTAATGTTGGAGGCGCTAAATATTTGAACAGAGAGGGTTAATATGACGAAAGCCATTGCCACTGCTGCGAGTATGACAAACTGTCCCTTCTTCGCTCCCCTCTTTCGGAGGATTCTCATTGAGAGACACCACCTGCCGCTGCCACAATAATTCTAAGTACTAGAAATTGCCCATTCTTTGTAGTGTACGTAAGGGTTGATGATGAGATCTCGGGAGACCTCTGAAAGGCCTGGAGGGCCTCAGCAGCTTGAACGTTTGTGATTGGAGATGTATTGAGAGGAGTCAGCATAGCGCTTGGTCCATTTATTGTTGCATTGAAGATCGTCATGTTGAAGTAGGTGCCTGGAGGCATTAATCTCGTTATTGCAATCTTTATACCATCTTCCCAATTTTCTTCGGTCGTTACTCGATCGAACGTGCCCCCTTGAACCATATGGTTGAGTACATTAAACGCTAGAATCTCCATATCGTCACTAGTCCGAATCGCTGGGTTGTTAGCAGGCTCCATTATGAAAATAGCAACCGAATACGTCGATGAGAGGATAACAGCTGCAAAGACCACTTCAAGTATTCTGAACTGACCCGTGCGGGATCCATGAGTCATTCACTCAACCTCCAAATATGGAACTTAACCCGCATTGAAACACCTGCAACTTCGACCAATCTAATTAGAGTATGGCGTGTTGAACCTGCTATGGGCCCTGTCTCGTACGTAGTCGGGAATGGCCTGAAGGCTGCAATCAGCTTCGTCTCCCCCTCGATATCTGTGATGAATGTTGCAAGGCTGATGTCTGGGTCAGCGTTAGAGAGAGGATAGATAACAAACGTCTTCCCTCCAGTGTCCAATTGATACGCAGAAATCGATGCTGAGGAGCTTTCGAACTCACCTATGTATGTCCTCTTACCAACGGTGTAAAGCGGTGATCTTGAGTTGCTTATCGTCTCCTCAAGGTCTGTGCCAATGGGATACTTTACAACTATGTTATTCCCTATGAGAACAGCTTCAATCAGATTGCTTCCTCCTACAGTTCTAGTCTGGATATTATAGTAGTCAGAGAGGATAATGTAAGCAACACTATCAAAATTATCGGCACCTGAAAAGTCGAGCACGGCGGTCCCGTTCCAGTCGGTTGAGGATGTTGCTATCTCAAACTCTTCTTCATTTGCTGAATTTAGCCTAATTAGAACTGCCGTAACATTAACGTTGGCAACCGGGATGGTCTCAGGAGTTGTTACCCGCGTCACGATGGTCTTGTTTAAGATGTGACTCGAGATCTGGAGGACAGGTTCGAACGAAAGGCTGAAACCGAATTCCTTCTCCAGTCCCATTATCTCAGCTGCCCTTTTCGGGGGAATATAGTACGGATTGTCTATAGTTGAAGTATTAATCAGCCTCTCGACCTTGCTCGGATCTAATCGGTAGAGAGTATTGAAGGTGAGCGAGCCGGCAAGGCCGAAGTCTCTTAAGCCGTCAGACTGGCTTGAATTTATTGATAGGTCTGTCCCCCAGTCGTAAGGATCTCCAGGAGTTAGTAGCAATTTGTCCAGAATATTTCTTGCATTACCTTGAAGCTGGAGCGAACTAGTCTGTGATAGGTGAGCTAATGTAATAGGAAAGATGGTAGAGATGGAGGTGGAGACCATGAGCACAACGACAAGCCCTGAGAAGACATATTCGTATATGGGCTGTACCATTCTTGATCATTCCACCCCCAAGAGCAAATATGAAGATCTATGGGCCGTCAACTTCATGACGCTCCATTAAAGAGTTGAGACTCTGACATAGGCAACAACAAGGTTGATAATTGTAGCCACATCGTCAGCCTCCCCAGCAAGGACAATTGTTTCTGTAATTCCAAAGGAAGTGACCTGTATGGAGACCTCATTACCATCGAACCGGAATGCCGTAGTTGTAACATTGATGTTTTCTACCCGCATCCGTATCGTCCCCGAGCCGAATGTTTCCCCCGGAAGTAACTTGACGAAGGTTACCTCAAGCAGGTTAACCTTCTCATTGACACCCTGCTGAGTAAAGAGAAAGAAGCTACCGTGCCTAACAACTCTGGCTCTGGAATAATCCAGGACGGTCCAAGCCCCACCTGACTGATTCACATAAACATGGCCAAGAGGCTCAGAAAACCCCTGGACTATTGGAGATCCCGTCCCTTTGAGATAGTTTAGTCCTGGGACGGTCACTAACCTCCCACCGAGAAATCGTAGATGGTTGAGGGACTGAGAATAAATTACCGTCTCGGTACTTCCATTGATTATTTTGATCTCGATATCTCCGATATCTCTGACTAGATTCAATCCTCCAGCACGCGTGTGGATGACTGTGTGAGATGCTGACTGGGGCTTAAGGGATACGTCCTCGAAACTCGTAGCAAACAAGAGGAATGCGCTTTTCGCTTGATCAAATTCGACTATCTGAGCTTGACTCTCGATCAATTGGGTGGATAGGAGTACTGCTCCAAAGATAGCGGTCAGGATGGCGGAGCCGATTATGATGGAAGAAAGTGGAACGCTTACAGCTTTCTTCCATCTGCTCGATCCTACTCTCTTAGACAATCTATAATCATCAACTAAAAGATATCGAGCTGACCAGAACCGGAGTCATAATGGCAAAGACTAAGGTTAACAAGACAAGGACGAATGCATGCTTGACTATTAATATCGGATGAGATAAACTTTTTGGGACTGAATTCTCTTTTTTGAGTGATTCAGGGGAATTTTGCTAGGACAAAATTTTTGAAATTGTCCACTAGATTGATCCTGAATTGATTCTTTTATCTTTTGTTGAAAGATTATGCAAGACGAAGTCATTAAAACCTTTACTTGCTATTTTATTCATTTTGTTTTTTGATGTATATAGTCCCATATTCTGGTGTCTCTATCTGGATGTAACTTGTATTAGTTACATTGACTGTAATCTCTTCATCTTGTTCTATAATATCTTCTTGATTGCAATTAGTAAAACTTAATGAAATGCTACCTTCTAATGTGTTAGTTTTGTTTTCCCATTTTATTGGTGGAACATCTATGCATATTCCATCAATGTCTATGTTCTCTGCAGCATATACTACTGATACCGTAACTCCAAAAATTATGGCGAATATACCAAAGATTATTATTATTTTGTTATTTTCCATTCTACTAAATCTTCTTCATCACATAGATATTTTATTGCGGTGGGTGTTCTAGTAGTTATTTCTAACACTATACTCCTATCCAGGCTTGGCATATCATCTGCATACTTAATCCAATCACCATCTTTCTCTACTTGAATAAACTGTCTACAATCTTCCAGGGTAAAAAGAGAATCACCAATCTCATTTATAGGACATTTCAAA
>JACZWF010000006.1 GCA_022572285.1 Nitrososphaerota archaeon
AATAGAATAAGGGAGGCGGCTCAGGTATCGGATTATGTCTCAATATCCCATTACCATTTTGATCACTACACCGCCACCTGGAAAGATATAGACGCGGTCTGGACTTGGAGCTCGTACGATGCGGCTCGAGAGATCTATGGGGGCAAGATCGTGTTTGCAAAGGAATACCGCAGTTCGATAAATCCAAGTCAGCGAGAGAGAGGATATATTTTCGGTAAGATGGCGAAGGATTTTGTAAAAGAGATCGTATACGTTGATGGTAAGAAAATTCAAGTAGATGATACAACCATCTCATTTAGCGGCCCCATGCCACATGGTGAAGAAGGCACACCGCTTGGTTACGTTTTGATGACTTCCATAAGTCACGGCGATGAATCGATATTGCATTGCTCGGATATTCAAGGGCCAATCTCTAGTGTGACCAGAGATTTTATTCTCGCCGCCAAGCCCACAACTCTCATCCTGAGCGGCCCCCCACTCTACCTATCAGGCTTCAAGGTTGATCCTACTTCGGTGAGGCGTGGAATCAAGAACCTTGAGAAGCTTGCCAGAGCGGTTCCCGTAACAATCGTTGATCATCATCTCCTTCGTAGTATTGAAGGTCTAGCAACAGTAAGTAAACTGAGAGGTATAGCTGAAAGGAGTGGTAACTCTATCAAAACCACTGCTGAATATCTCACTAGAGAAAATACTCTCTTGGAAGCGGAACGAATGAGGATCTATGAGGAAAACCCTCCCAGCAAAGATTTTCTGAAATGGAGTAGGATGAGGGAGTCAAAGCGAGCTAAGACCATTCCGCCCTATTGAGGGACATAGTGCGAAAGAATATAAGAGCTTGAAGGACTGCCGATTTACAGATGGTCATTCTAGAACCTTCGATCTCTGACTATCATATACAACTCAAGCCCGAACATCAAGAGATTCAAGCGCTTGCAAGAGAATTTGCCAGAAATGAGATCGCTCCAATAGCCGATAGTATAGACAAAGAAGATCAGATCCCCGAGACCATCGTGAGAAAGATGGCGGACCTGGGATTCCTTGGAGTTCCATATCCAACGGAGTATGGAGGTGTGGGATCAGATTATCTTTCTATGGCGCTGGTTATCGAGGAGCTAGCGAGGATAAGCTGCGCTGTATCGGTGATACCAGTTGCCCATACCCTGATCGCAATGCCCCTATTTGTTTATGGCAGCGAGGAACAAAAGAAAAAGTTCCTATCACCGCTGGCGCAGGGTAAGAAAATTGGGGCTCATGCCATGACGGAACCAGCTGCTGGCTCTGACGTCGCGGGCATCAAGACAACCGCAAGAAGGGAAGACGATGGATGGGTGCTTAATGGGACGAAGACTTTTTGTACGAATGGAGACATTGCTGACCTCTTCCTAGTCTTTGCAAGGACTAGTGATATTGTTGATGAGGAGAAGAAACGTCACCTCGGCCTTAGTGGATTTATCCTTGAAAGAGGTATGGAGGGATTTACAGTCGGAAATCCTATCGGCAAAATGGGCATAAGAGGTTCCAAATCCGTTGAGCTCGTTCTTGAAGGCGTAAAGGTCCCTCATGCAAATCTCCTCGGTGAAGAGGGCAAGGGCTTCTACATGGCAATGGACTGTTACGATCATGGCAGAATTGAAGTCGCATCTCAAGGAATAGGTGTAGCTCAGGCTGCCTTAGAAGCAGCAGCAAAGTACGCCACTCAACGAATTGCTTTTGGAAAGCCAATCATGGAATTTCAATCTCCCCAATTCATGTTAGGAGAGGCGGCTTCTGAAATTCAAGCAGCTAGACTCCTCACCTATCAGGCGGCATCTCTTAGAGACCAAGGGAAGGAGTTCATGCCAACAGCTTGTATGGCTAAGATGTATGCCACCGAGGTTGGGGAGAGGACAGCCCTAATCGCAATAAAACTTTCAGGATCTGCCGGCGTTGCGACGGAGTATCCAATGGAAAGGTACCTTAGAGATATCCAGGTAACGAAAATCTATGAAGGAACAAATGACATTCAAAGGCTCACTCTAGGAAGATTGATCTACAAGGAAGCACAGGCCGCAATAAGTAATAGCCGTTAATTCTCAGTTCTCTGCTTGAAACTTCTCCGGTTCTTCTCCACCAGAGGCATGATCGTCAAAGCCTTCGTCAGGCCTCGGGGTCGCTCCCTCTTTATGGATAACGCCTCTTGCCAGCTCATCCGCGTACTCTCTGTCTATGACCCTGGCGGTGATTAGATTGACTAGAGAATTTGTGGAGGCTTCCCCGGTGACTTTCCCTGTTTCTTCTCCTGTCTGCCTCCATTTCATCTTAGTATTCCCGCTCTTTGAGGTATAGAGTATTCCTAGTACATCCGTAGCATTGACGAAGGTGATATCTCTCATTTTGGTTATGGTTACCTTGTCTGCAGCCTCAACATAGATCGAGCCAGTATCACCATCCTTCTCAGGAAACACCTCGGGGTCTTCACCGTAGCTTTCGGGGATATAGGTGTAGCAGGTACTGTTGATCAGAAATCTCCTGAAACTTTCAAGGCTTGCTGATGTTTCTATGTATACCATTATCCCATTTTTCATATATCGAAGCGGCGTATTTACGCTTTAGGTGATCCGGGAGGGCTACTGTACTCGGTGTCCACTGATCAAGCATTTTTCTCTAGCCGGAGCATTGCTTTTCACCAACCTGTTAAACCGATGGCGTTGCCCCTGAGATAATGAGTATTTGGAATGACAGAACAAGAAGGAGTCTTCAGAACTTTCATGGGTAAGAGGGTAAGAGACACATATGGTCGATATGTTGGATTTGTGGTAGGAATTAGCACTGATCCCTTCGGAGAGTTTAAGGGCATTGCGCTTGACTCTGGTCAATCTGGCTTTATCGAGATACCTAGAGCTTGCATGGAGATGGACGGAGAGGTTCTAAAGATGACTCCAACGTGGAGAAAGGAGGCTGAAAAGTATAGTAAAGAGAGAAAGCTTGTTCTTTCACGGGCCCAAGCGGTAGAAGAACTTCTTAAAGAGGGAGAGATAACAGATGATGAATATTCCGAAACCCTCAAGATCTATGAGGGATATGATTCGAAATTACAAGAAGTTAGTAAACGTCTCGAGGTGAAGCTCAAGAGAAGACATCAGGAGCTAGAGAGAGAGGCAAGAGATCTCAAAAGAATGAGTACTAATATCAAAATTCAGTTCAAGAGTGGCGAGGTAGACGCCGAATCCTTCCGTGCGTCCCTTCAATACTCCACCATAATGAGAGATAGGGTAGAAAAAGAGAAGAACGACCTCGTGAGTACATTCAACTCACTTTCAACAGAAAAGATTGAACAAGCTCCTCAAGAGATTTCACCGCCAAGTACAGAATCAGTTTCGGAACCATCTAAGCAGACCACAACGATCGTTAAAACTGATGGGAGCTCTGAAGAGGTAACCTCTGACTACAAACAATCAGATGAGCAACGGCTATCCGAGGCAGGATGGCTAGCAAAGTTCCTGAAAGGAAGAGCTTAAGGGAAGAGCTTAATAGAGAAGATCTTTCCCGCCGATCCGGCCGAGGATATCCGTTTGGATTATACCTTAAGGTCGGATCCAGCTAACTTATTTTCAAGTACCGTCGAAGCATCATTAAGATTCTGGATCCTGATTAGGTTATCCTTCTCGCTCACATCCTTATTCCATGGTTGACTGTAGAGGAGACCTATCTTCCCACACTCCGCCGCTTCATTGGCATGTCTAGGAGAATCATCGATGAAGACATCATAATCAAGATGAGCTTTTGGAGCATAAGTTCCTACAAGTACAATCTTCCCAAAATTAATTCTCTTGTTAGACAACCACTCCGCCGCATATTTGATCGTGTCCCTACTTCTTCCAGTCACAATGTCCAACTCACCGAGGGATCTAAGCTTATCAACCTTCTCTGGTAGGTTTTCTTCTGTTTCACGGATGTTCTGCCATCTATGCCAGGCTTCGGCAAAAATATCCTCAAAATCTTTCTGTTTCAAATTAAGGCGCTTCCAAAAGTCCCACTCGTTTATCTGACTCCGTCTCAGGGTTACCCTAAACCTTTGATTGAATAGCCTCAGCCAACTACCAGTGGCATCGGCAAGGACTCCATCGAGGTCCAGAGCAATCCTAAGAGTATCTTTCTCCAACAACTGCTGCCTTTTCGTGGAGCTATATCTAGTTGCCTCATTTGAGATTCCGAATTGTTTTAACTCCACGAAGATAGATGTATCGGAAGGGATTTCTGATGCGGTCTAATGAATTCGTGCCCAATATCTTGATCTATCATCTACACCAAGATGACCCTCGTAAATGCACATCATCAAAGATGTTGAGGATGCGAATGGCGTCTCTTATTAGCCCACGCGGTATCAGACCTAGATCTTTAGTATTGAATCCTTCTAGTGAAGATATCCTCCTCGCATCTGATCGAATCAACATCCGATTCGGACTTGTTGTTATCGACTGCTCCTGGAAGCAAAGCTCCCCGGTATTCATGAGGCATTTCCGAGGTATTAACAAACGTCTACCAATATTGCTAGCAGGTAACCCTGTAAACTACGGCCATCCATTCAGGTTGTCATCAGTTGAAGCAGTTGCTGGCTCTCTGTTCCTGATGCACTTTGAAGAACAGGCCAAGAGAATCCTCTCAAAATTCAAGTGGGGGATGACATTCTTAACCCTCAATGAATTGCCTTTGAAGGACTATTCGCTCGCCAGTAGCGAAGCTGAGATTCTCAATGTTGAACGCGAATACTTTCCACAAATATATCCATCATGACAAAGTTCTATTACTTCTTCCTCCTATAGTCACACAGCGTGAGTCGATGGGCAGGTCACGGGGTACTCCTGGGGAAACTCCTCTCTCCAAACAGGAATGCGATGCCGAGAGGCATATTCAGAGATGGATGGCAACGGAACAGAAACGATATCCGATCCAGGATATACGATGAGGATGCAAGTCTGAGATTACTGGCAAGGAGTGAAACGGCCGACCCGCATGGAGCAAGGCCAAACAAGGTCTATGAATACCTGTTCGAGACCTGGGTAGGCTGCTAAGCTGAATCCTGCTTAAAACAGAAAGAGGGTTAAGTGTGTTGGAACAGGACGTAGGCCCTCAAACACTCCCTATACGGTCGACACGCGCTTGATAATGGTGGAGGATCTATTTCTTCTGCCATTATCTTTTCAGTTTTCCCGACCTGGCAGAAGAGTCTATAATTTCGCTTCACCCTTTTGGATTCGCTCCACTAGCCTTGCACATCTCTAGAATCTTCGGACTAACCTGATTTCTGTACGTATTTTTTACTATAGCGAGGATTTCAACAGCCCAGCATCACTCATCAGATGTCTCCTATGCTGTAGGGGTCGAAATCTTAGCAGATCTAGCTCTCTTTTTTCTGTCCGAATTATATTTTCGTTCGACTCCATCTCCTTCGAGCGTAGGGCAGCATCAGATTGATCTTTTAATTCAACCTGGTCGACCTAAACGCTCTTGCACTTAGTATAATGAGAGCGCGCGCGCGCGATCTCAGTTATGAGTCTAATTCCTAATATTCCGGTAATTATGATAGCAACCAGGGTCATTACGACAGGCGTGTTGCGAGATTTCAAGGAACTCGGGCAGTCAAACGAGGAGTTAAATTACTTGTTCATTGAAAAGCTCAAGTAATCGAGAAAGATCAAGAAAGGACGGGAGATTCATTGATTAGAATAGATGAAGAGAGGATTTACACAGAGATTGAGAGCAGAAAGCCAGCGGCAGTTGCTTTAAGCGCTCCCGACGGCATATTCTCTCAGCTAGAGAGTATCGCTGCCACAATTTCCAGCAAATATGGAATTCATGCGTTCATCATGGGAGATGCGTGCTACGGAAGTTGCGATACAACCAATGATGAAGTATGGAAAATAGGTGTCGATCTAGCATTCAACATAGGACATACCATCTCGATAGAAAAACTTGGCAAGAATACCGTCATGATCGACGCACTTGATGACATTAGCTTTGACACGGTTATCCTGAAGTCGATTGATGTCCTCAAACCCTATCAGAGGATAGCTCTATCTACGTTTAGTCAGCACATCCACAAATTACATGGTGCAGAAGAGCTTTATCGCGAAAATGGGATAGATGTAAGGATCGGTAGGGGGAAGGGTCAACTTAGAGATGGTCAAATATTTGGATGTGAATTCTATCCTGTTTATAGTTTGAAAGATGAAGTAAACGCCTTTGTAATGCTCGGGCAGAGTAACTTCCATGCGCTCGGTGTCTCGCTGTCCACAGAGAAACCTACCTTCATGCTGGATCCATATGAAGATGAGGTAACGGATGTATCAAAACTCTCTGAGGAGAGGTTGAAGAGATCTATACTTTCAATCTATAAGGCCAGAGATGCAGAAAGGTTCGGTCTGATAGTTGGGCTAAGGGAAGGTCAGTTTATGTTGAAACAGACCCTAGCTTTGAAGAAGAAGCTTGAGGAGAGGGGAAAGGCAGTAGAATTAATAGCTCTCAGGGAGATCACTAACGAGAGACTTTCTCAGATGAGACGAATAGATGCCTTCATCCAGACCGCATGCCCGCGCATCTCGATCGATGGTTATACTTTCGATAGGCCTGTACTATCGGTTCCTCAAGCCAACGGTCTTCTAAGGGTGCTCGATGGCAAAGAATTAGGTGACTTCTTGATGAAGCCAAACTGGCTATGATACCCTTGCCAACTGGTAGAGGTGCTTATTATCCACGCAAAAGTCTGTAAAACCCTTGAACAAAGAGATCCTATTCAAGGCGTACGATGAAGCTTATTCAAAGAAATTTGGTTCTCTCGCATGCGTAGATATTGGTTGCAGTCAATGTGAGAAAGACGTAGAGTTTGTCGTTCTTCTCCCACATGAGGAGGAATATATCGAGTCGAGGACAGGGAAGAAGGTTATCACCAGGGATGTTCACGTCGGAGATTCTATCATCAAGATTATGCCTCTTCCGTGTTCTTTCATGAAAGAGGAGAAATGCACCATCCACGCCGATCGGCCGATGATGTGCCGGAACTATCCATACTATGTGGATCCCATAGCGGGGGAGGTTAAGATTAGTTTGGATTCTCTGTGCCCACTTGCCGAAGGCCTTGCTAAGGATGATAGCCGGCAACAGGAGTTCAAACAGGTTTGGGGTAAATTGGCAACCGTTATTGGGGAGGATTTCTTTCTCAAAATGAAAATGAGTTCAGAGCTGTGGATGCACGGAAGAGAATCTGTTAAGACACTAGAGAAGTTTAGAGATTCCAAGAATGCTAGTACTGGGATTGATATTCACCTAAAGATGAGTGGGTCCTGATGGTCAAGACTCAGGAAAAGGTCCTTCCGGGAACCAAACTGGCAAGTATAGAGGAGTTTGAGGGTGGACAAGGCACCTACACTAGGGACGACTCGGTAAGAGCCCTCCTTCTAGGTAGGGCACAGTATGATATCAAGGCTAGGAAAGTAACAATCCAACCGGTAAAGACTAGATCTATGATACCAAGTCAGGGCGACTCGGTCACGGGTACAGTCGAGGTGGCTCACTCAAGCATGCTGAGCCTCAGGATACAATCGGTCAATGGGAAAGATAGCGCGGCAGGTTTTACTGGCCTCCTATTGTTGGGTGGACAGAGAGGACGCGGGAAGAGGCCCATAATAGGCAAATACTCTGATGTAATCAGAGCCACAGTTGTTAGTAATAGAAATGGGATAATCCAGTTGGCACTAAAGGGGAAGGATGACGGAGTCCTGCTGGCTATCTGCAGCTCCTGCGGATCTAAGGTCAGCAGGCACGGAACAAGAATAAAATGTTCATTCTGTGGTCTATTAGAGGAGAGAGGACTTTCTCCAGACTTCGCGGCCTGATTTCTGAGATAGTAGAAGAGTCTCTCACGATTAACTTTTATGCTGAGGCATAATTCCATCCTCAGCAGGATTCTGACGATGCCCATCGAAGAAACCAAACACATATGGATGGACGGCAAATTTGTAAAGTGGGAAGAGGCTCGTGTCCCTGTCCTTACTCATGCGCTGCATTATGGAACTGCAGTTTTCGAAGGAATACGGGCATATCCAGCGTTAGATGACCTTCTAGTCTTTAGGCTTAGAGATCATGTTGCAAGGCTACTTGAATCTGCTAAGATGTATTATCTAGACCACGCCTATACCTCAACAGATTTGCAGGATGCCATCCTGGAGCTTTTAAGGGTCAATAAGATCCGCACCTCAGCATACATTCGACCCCTGATTTTTGTGGGTTATGGCGGGATCGGACTCAACTTCACAGGTTTTCCCATACGCGCTGCCATTGCGGCGTTTCCTTACGGAAAATACTTTGAGAAGCCAGAGCTCAAAGTCTGCATCTCGAATTGGAGAAGGATATCTGATGAATCTATGCCACCCCAGACTAAGGCAAGTGGGAACTATCTCAACTCCGTACTGGCCAAGCTCGACGCATTGAAATCTGGGTATGATGATGCCATCCTTCTTGACCATCGTGGATCAGTGAGTGAGGGAACTGGTGAAAATATCTTTGTGGGGAAGAATGGACGGTTTGCAACACCCCCGATCTCATCGTCGATCCTAGCAGGAATCACAAGGGATACCGTCCTTCGACTCGCGCAAGAGTTCGAGATTGAGGTTGTTGAAAGAGAAGTAAGCCGAATGGAACTCTACACAGCCGATGAAGTTTTTTTCACCGGCACGGCAGCAGAGGTTACGGCGATAGTTGAGGTCGATCGGAGAAAAGTGGGGAACGGACAGATTGGAAAGATAACTAGGAAGATCCGAGACGCCTACTCCGAGCTCGTCAATGGCCTGAACGATCGTCACCTGGACTGGGTTACAAAGGTATACGAAGGCTGATGTCAGAGCTCGCCAAATGAACTCCAACCCCGTTGGATTCCAAGGTGAAATAGGGTCCTACAGCGAAGAAGCTGTCGGCAAATACTTTCGGGGAAAGGCCTCCACCGTTCCCCACAAGACTCTACACGATCTTTTTCAAGCACTTGAAAATAATGAAATCGAGCAAGCGCTCGCACCAATAGAAAATTCTCTCGAAGGCAGTGTAACAGAGACGTATGATCTACTCCTCAGATCTACTGTCAAAGTGAATGGGGAGATGATCCTAAGGATAGTCCATTCTCTCATAGGACATCATGGTGTAAGAAAAGAGGACATTCGAACCGTGTACTCCCACCCCCAAGCTTTAGCTCAATGTAGAAGGTACCTTAGAGTTCTGGGAGTGGAAACGATCGCGGCGTATGACACAGCTGGTAGCGTCAAGATGGTCAAGGAAAGGAACGCAAGGGATTCAGCCGCGATTGCAAGTAGGGCAGCAGCAGAGACTTATGATATGGATGTGATCGAGGAAGGTATTGCGGATGAAGAGAGTAACTATACTAGATTCTTCCTCCTTTCCATGCGTGAGGTTGAA
Source organism: Nitrososphaerota archaeon (assembly GCA_022572285.1). Classification (GTDB taxonomy): domain Archaea; phylum Thermoproteota; class Nitrososphaeria; order Nitrososphaerales; family UBA57; genus B1T1B5. The sequence goes on from JACZWF010000006.1 coordinate 9,442, forward strand.
CCGACAGGAGAGGATAAAACATCAATTATCTTCTCTGCAAGTCATGTCCCTGGATCCCTGTATAGGACATTAGAGGATTTTGCCAATCGGGGAATAAACCTGACCAAGATCGAATCTCGACCCACAAGGCAGAAGCCCTGGGAATATTTTTTCTTCTTAGACTTTGAGGGCCATAAGGATGACAAGAATTGTAGGGAAGTGTTGGAAACTATCTCGAAGAGGACTGATTTCCTGAAGATTATTGGATCCTATCCCAGGGTTAAGGAGAAAGTTTGAATAGCTGGGTTTGATCTCCTGGATCTTGGTCGTTATTGCAGGCTAAGATCGAGAAACACGACAAGAGACTGAAGATGGAAGTTGAGGAGGAAGATCTTTCAGTTGCTCAAATCGTCCGCAAAGAGCTTCTCAAGAGGCCAGATACTGCCTTCGCCGGAGTCGTAAAGCCTCACCCTCTTCTGACGAAGTTTATTATTGCCCTTGAAACTAAGAAGAATGACCCTGTTGTTACACTAATTGAGGGTAGCAAGAAAGCTTTCGAACAGTCAGAGGAACTTGCTAACCAGATGAAGATCCTACTAGCCCAAGAAACATAGCAGTCGATAACTTCTATATTTAACCCGTACCTGAAGAAGGACAAGAAGTTGCAATTTTGTGAAAACTGTGGTGCGAGAGTAAGACCCAAGCAGATTGAAAGCAATGGGGAGACCGTGGTAGTTCTTGCATGCAATGGCTGTGGTCAGCTAATAGAGGATAAACCCAGGGAGACAGGGTTCCTTGTCAAGAAGGAGGAGATGGCCTCACCCTCCATCAAGGTAGTTGAGAGTTCCAACATCCAGACTATGCCCACGACGGAGGTAGAGTGTCCAAAGTGCAAGCACGAAGGGGCGTTCTGGTGGTTCGTGCAGACGAGAAGTGGCGATGAGCCCGCCACCCAATTTTTCCGGTGCACGAAGTGTAATCATACTTGGAGATTCTATTCCTGAGTCCACCTACAGTAAGTAATTTATCGCACCTAATCCGCTTCCAAGTCCGAGTATGTAATGGTATTCATAGCCAAGACAACGACTCCTAACGAATGGAAGGTTATTGCTAACACAATATCTACCGTTGTAGAGGAGGCCACTTTTGAAGCAACTGTCGAAGGGCTCTCATTTAGAGCGATGGATCCATCTCATGTCGCTCTTGTAGATCTCAATTGGCCTAACGCCGCCTTTGATCAGTATGAGTGTGATAAACAGTACAAGCTAACCGTAAGAGTTGATGAGTTTGCGAAGTTGATCAAGAGAGCTGGAAGCAAGGGAAGCATAGAAATTTCTGCGGAGGACGACGATTACCTAACTCTTAAGCTTCAGAACGGATACAAGAAAGAGTTTAAGATTCACCTAATAGAGAGCTCCTCAGAAGCATCTCCAATCCCTAAGCTCTCCTTCAACACGAAAGTAACCCTGAAGGAAGAATCACTTGAGGATATATTCAATGATATCAACGTCCTTGCTGACCATATCATCATTGAGTCTACTCAAGAAGGTATTACTTTCCTCGGAAAGAGTGACGCTGGTCAGGCCTCTGTTACGTTGGAGAAATCCAGTGAGCACCTACTCGCTATGGAGGTTAAGGAGAATAGCAGGGCAACATATAGCTTGCAGTATTTGGTCAACATGGTAAAGGCTGCAGGGGCTGCATCAGAAAATATTACCGCTGAATTTTCGAATAAGATGCCCCTTCGACTCGAGTTTCAGTTGGGTGATTCGGGCGGTAGGATTCACTTCTATCTCGCGCCACGAATCGAAGAAAGATAAACCGATCAAACACCCAAAGGATGCTATCTAAATACGGATTCCTTCGCGAATACCTCAATACCAGATGATGAGATCTTGTAGGGCTTAGGTTGAGTCTCACAATTAGTCTCTCGCATCTTCTCCACCTGAATAGCCCTCACAATTGATCCGTTTATCAAATGGTTTTGCAGTAGAATTACGCCATGCGATAGAAACTCCTCCACATCAAGTCTCCTCTTCAATCCTGTGTGTCTGAGTTCACTTGTCATAATGCATGTCGCTCCAGAACTCACCAGAGCACCGACAAGATCCAGGATAGCACCCCGCCTCTGGATAATGTCGGGATATTGTATTATGAGCGATGTAATAGGATCGACAACAATCCTCTTGGGCTTGATCCTCTGCACCTCTTTGTTTATTGCTTGAATAAGGGTCATCATAGAAAAGTCGCCGCGATCAATGGCCACGTCACCGATGTTGACCTTCTCAGGCAGAAGCCGAAGTGGCGTTGCATCGACGAATCCCAAACTCCCAGCGGACTCTAGCCCCTCTAGATCCCAACCGAAACGCTTCATCTCTCTATATAGATGGTTGCGAGCTTCCTCCATACAAACAAAGAGTCCCGTCTCCCCAAACTTCCGAATTCCTGACACCAGGAACTGGCTGGCCAAGATAGTCTTGCCAGATCCTGGCTCTCCAGAAACTAAGATTACTCTTCCGGCCGGGAGGCCACCCTCAATTAGGTCATCTAGACCTGTAACACCCGTCTTTACTCTCTCTGTCGTCTCAACGCTCAATTTGATCCCATTCCGGAGAAACTGTATCTATCTTTCGATGGATATATAATTACGTAGCGACGGCATCTGGATCTAGCAGGCTCCGTAAATATTGGTCAACCAGACACTCACCGCCGAGTCATTTCCAGGCGCACGGCTAGTAATTAGAAGGGGGCTCCCCGAAGGTATTTGGCTATTGGTTGGCCCCCCAGGTGGAGGGAAAAGTACCTACTGTAAGCAATTCATCTACGAAGGTTTGAGGGCAGGGCAAGATGCAATTTGGGTTTCCACCGAGGAAAATCCTTCTTCGATGATTGAGGGACTTCGATCGCTTGATCCCCCTTTACGGGAGACTGATCTTCACAAGCACTTGCGAATAGTGGACTGTTATTCTTGGAGGGCAGGAGAGAAGTCGGAAACTCCCTTCGCCGTATCTAACCCTTCTAATCTTAACGACACCAACATTGTAATCGAAAGCGCCAGAAAGGGGCTCACTAAGTTCAGATATGTATTGGATTCTATCTCTTCTCTGGCTCTGTCCGCTGGAGCAGGGGCCATGCAGAAGTTTCTTCAGATTTCGATAGCACGACTTCGATCCGCTAGGGCTAGTGGTATATGTATCGCTGAGCTTGGAGCTCATGAGGAACTCTTTATGAATTATCTTAGATTTGCCTTTGATGGAATAATGGAGATGGAGTATCAGGAACATGGTGATGAGATGAGAAGGACGTTCAGGATCTTCTCAATGAGAGGTGTTCGTCATACATCAGATAGACATGAGTTCACCTTAGATGAGAATGGTATCAGTTTCACCGAAAGCTCTTACGACCGATCTGGAAAGTGGTGAGAACAGGTGGCTCTCCTTCCTCTTATAACCGTGCTTATTTTCGATATAGCTGCGCTAGGGTCTGGGATCTTCACCCTGGTCCTCGGCTATCGCCTTGACAAGATCGTACCGTTAAAGTTCATCGAGATGGCTCTTCCGCTTTATATCGTTGGAGGATTCATCACCTGGTATGGGGGGTTGGCGCTCTTCGAGGATATATTCGGAATTATTCCCAGCCTCCATATCGAACTGCAGTCCCTTGTCATGGCAGTTATTGGAATAATGTTAGCAAACGTCTTCTGGGCGTTATATCGATATGCCAGGATTAGCGTGGGTAAGAGCTAGCCTTCATTCTTTGCAAGTCGCGTCGAGACTATGTACGTCTTTGGTACTCCGCCTTCCGACCTTTCACCACTGACAATGACACCAGAGCGCTTCAGCTTATCCACACCTTTCCAAAATGCCACGGTGTCCAGCTTGCTGATCTTCATGGCTTTCTCAAGTTCGACAACTCCACCCATTGAATCAACCAATTCCAAGATTACTCGCATGCTCTCCGTCTCTTTCTCAAGTGAGGTGGATGTATTAACCGCTAGTTGATTTTCCTCTTCGCGTGGGTCAGTCACAACCGTTTCTGTGGTAGTTATCTTAATGTTTTTGGCTAGGCCGTTCATCCTCCTGACTGTTGATTCCGGATCAGCGTAGTATTCTGCAATTATTTTGCTAACTTCCTTCACACTCCTTAGGCCAGTCTTGACCATCCAACTGAGGACCTCCTTTCGCCTCTCCATTTCCATCATCAACTGTGACCTTTTCTTCCCCGATTTGGCCGCAAGTCGACCGAGAATGTAGCTCGCATCAGTATGTGAAACGTATGTGTCGGTCGAAGGCTCCCATTCTGAGACGTTGATGTATTCCCCTACGTCTTTAACTTCCCAGAGATTTCTCATCCTCCTTCCAAAGGTGGGACTCGAATCATCGGTAGAATTCAAAGGAACTCTTTCGATCATGGCTGCAACATTCATGAGTGGTATGTAGGTCTCAGAGATATTCATGGGAGGACTCGTCAGCCGTTTTATTCCATAATCGAGATTATCCGCATGCATGGTGGATAAACCGCCATGTCCGGTTGCCAACGCCTGAAAGAGTACGAACGCTTCTTCACCTCTTACTTCACCTACCACAAGATAATCGGGCCTGTACCTAAGGGACATCCTGACCAAATCGAATAGAGATATCTGTCCTGCTTTGGAGCCTGTGAGGCCAAAACTCTCCCTGCTAACAAGTTGAACCCAGTTATCATGAGGGAGGTTCAGCTCAGCGGTCTCCTCTACAGTTACGATCTTCATCCCTGGTTTTATCAGACTCGCAAGGGCATTCAGTGTCGTGGTCTTGCCACTGCCTGTCCCGCCTAAAACAATGATTGTCGCTCGATGTTCTAGAAGGATCCAAAAATATGCTGCCATTTCCTCGGTTATGGTACCGAGCGTAATGAGATCAATAATTGAGAGTGGTTCATCACGGAATTTTCGGATAGTAAATGTCGATCCCTTAGGAGATATCTCATCTCTGAAACTGGCAGCAAGACGGTGCTTTCCGTGAAGCATTGCATCCACAATCGGAAATGCGGAAGAGACATGCTTTCCTGATTTGTGCGCAAGTTTTACGATGTAATCATCTAGGACCTCCTTGTTCTTGAAGACAATATTAGTTGGAATGCTCTCGTATTTTCTATGCCATACAAAAATGGGTGAGTCAATCCCATCGCAACTCACGTCTTCTATCTGTGGATCGTTCATAATCCCATTTATCTGGCCATAACCGAGCATGTCCCTCTCCAGGTAGTATAGAATATTACTCCAAGATTCCTCTTCTACCTTCCTGAAAGCTTTCTTGTATTTTTGTATTATGCGATTGGCTCCATCAACAATTGCCGTTCTTGTTTCTACTTCTTTTCCGATGTCTGGCGGGCTCAACTCTCTAGTTAGAATGTCGACTATTGTTCTGTATGCATTTCGTTCGTCTTTGGTAAGACGAACTTCATCAACAAAATACCTAACTCCGGCCTCCTCATCGGACTTTCCTTTCACCTTACCGATTACTATTTTTGCAAATGGCTCGTTTATCCAATATTCCTCTATTATTGTGGTCTCTGGAGATATGGGGTATAGATTTATTCCCTCCTCTACAATAACTTGATCAGGGCTACCATCCTCTTGTCCAGTCCTTCGAGAACTATCCTCAGTTACCGCGGAGGATGATCTGTTGGCAGACCTCTTATGCCATAATTTCCTCAGTCTAGAAATGTTCATGAGGAGCCACCATAATTGAAATTAATTTGTACAAGCAGATGAAAACAGACAAGGTAGAGATCTCAGCCAAATCATCCAGCTCCAAAAACTCGGTTAATTCGCTAAAAGAAAGTGTTTGATCCTCTCGTTACATACATGTCATTAACTAATGACACGTCAATTGTTCGTTCGACTAGAGGGTTATGAAAACCAAGACAGGTGGGGATCGTGAATCAAAAAGATCGCGTCGCAATAAGTCTAAGAAGGCAATTAGTCCCGTAATAGCGACCGTTATAATTGTTGCCGTGACGATAGCAGTGGCCATATCGGCAGCATTCTGGCTCGGTGGACTGTCCTCTCTATTTACAAGATTCGAGAGAATAGAGTTTAGCTCAGGCTTTCCCGATGGGACAGCTCCGACGTATAACATTACTTTGCTGGGACAGAGCTCAGGCACCTCAGACTCTTCAATTAGAGAGCTTGTGGTGAGAGACCGGCCCATATCGGCTTTTGAAAGTGGAGACTTTAGGGTAGCATTCTGGATAAAAGAACCAGGCGCCAGCGCTGCAACGTTGTATTACTTGTGTGGAGTAGGTCCATGCGTTTATGCCGGCGGCTATAATGGTACGGTAGTCACAAATGTCTATTCTAGCCCACTGACCGTCCCAATTCCTAGTGGTTCGCAGATCAAGGCCTCAATATTGTTCTCTAGCTCAGCTCCGCTTGTTGCTGGTCAATCGATTCAAATTAGTATAAGCACTTCTGCCGGTCAGGAATTCGGAAGGAGCATCGCGCTCCCGTAGTTCCAGTGTCTGTGCTAGAGCAGCAGACACAGGACATGGAGTATCATGTCGGGAGTTCAAGGAATTGAAGAGACCAGATCGCTCGTTCAATCTTCAGGCATTTTCATACAGCTACTTCAGATGGCTAGGCATCCCGATTCTTAGGATATTCACCAAGATTCCCGACAGCCTAAAGGCCGCAAATAAGAAAGTTCACCCCGAGGCATATGCTTCCGAAATTGGCTTTCTGCTCGTTCTCTCGATCATCATAAGTGGCATCCTTGCAGTTCTACTCTGGGGCGTCATTGGTACTTACGCGATACTCCTTCCAATCACTATTCCTTTGGCGGTCCTCGCCTTTATGGTCTACTCACCTGCCGCAGCGGCGAAGAATAGAGCATCTAGTCTAGATACGGAAGTTCCTTACGCAGCCGCATATATCACAGTGATGTCAACTGGTGGTATCTCAGCGATAAAGAGCTTTGAGAGGCTTAAGGATGTAGAACTCCTTCCTCAGGTGCGCGAAGCCGCTGCCCAGATGGATATTGATGTGAAGGCATTTGGTGTAGATCCTATTACTGCAATGAAGAATTCTGCAGAGCATCTGCCATCGAGAGAGTACAAGGAGTTCGTATTGGGATATGCGTCTACAACTATTGCCGGAGGAGATGTCACTCACTACCTAATGCGGAAGACTCAGACTTTCTTCGAAGGAAGAGCAGTCAAGTTCAGAATTATGGGTGAGAGGATTGCAATGCTTATGGAGGGGTTCATTACGATCACGGTGCTCCTTGCGCTTGGGGTCTACAGCCTCTTCATCGTCTCTAAGTTGATACCGGCCCAACTCCCTATCTTCTCTGTGGGAACTTTTGTTATCTTTGCATATATTCTGCTCCCTGTTACCGGAGCATTCTTCATCTATTTCGCGGATGTTATCCAACCGAGATATCCTCTTAATGATTGGCGTTCGTATAAGGTTATGCTGTTCGCCCTTCCACTTCTACTAGCTGGACTCGTGCTTTTAGTCGTTCCATCCATCATGCCATCGCTAGGGCAAGTTATCCCAACCTATGGTCTTCTAGTTTTGCTAAGAGAAAGTCTTGGGTTACAACCCGGCTTCGAAGCCTCTCTTGGCCTTTCACTTACATTCCTCCTTTACTTCGGAGTTCTCAGCATCACGGACTATAGGTATTCTAGGGAAGGAGGCAAGATTCTGAATGGCCTCACAAGTTTTCAAAGGGATTTTGTCGAAATTAGGAAAACTGGCATGAGTCCCGAAAGATGTATAGCGAATCTCTCTTCAAGAAACTTTGGAAGCTTCAGCCCCCATCTGAAGATACTCTCAAATCAGATCGGGTGGGGTCTTCCGCTTAGCAAGATATCCCAATCGATTGCAGGGAGAATTAGAGGCTGGGTTGCTAGAATGAATCTTTTCCTTTTGGTTGACGCTGTAGATGTAGGCGGTGGAACTCCAGAGACCCTCGAGACTCTTGCAACGTTTGGGGAGAGTATTCAGCAGTTGGAAAGCGAGAAGAAGATGGCGCTCCGCCCTCTAATGCTAATTCCCTACATCGGCGGAGTTATCCTTGTTGTGTC
>JACZWF010000126.1 GCA_022572285.1 Nitrososphaerota archaeon
AACGCGAGTGGTAGTGGGAGAAAATGGGGGTGTAATACAGGTAGGCCCTGACCAATTCAGAGTCATCGGAAACAAAGCAAATCCACTGTCAGCCTATGAGTATCTTTCCCGAAGATTCGAAGATGTTGAACTCATGCCAGTTACCTCAAGATTCACCGAAGTCATACTTGAGCGGAGTTTCGACATTGAAACGGGGGTGAAGCATTTGAAAGAGAGTAGAATCCCAGTTAGCTTGGTGGATAGCAAATACTCGTATCATCTTGCTCAAAACGGATTAAGCAAAGCGAGCGGATTATCTGTTGCTCTGAAGGTTCTCGGGATAGATTCTGACGATTGTATAGCGATTGGGGACAGCGTTACAGATGTATCACTCTTTCGCATGTGTGGATATTCCATTGCGCTCGGGAATGCGGATGAAGAGGTAAAAGAAAAGGCCAGCTTCGCCACCGACAGGAAAATGGGAAGCGGTACCGTCGAAGCATTGGATCATATCGCCGAACAGTTCCTCACGATCGGGAGGGATAATAGCAGCCGATGACGCTCAGAGAATATAAGAAAACAATTATACAGATCTTGGAAAAAGCGATTGAAAAAAGTGGCTTGCCTAAGGTGGAACTCCAGGTAAATGAAACGACACGACCTGAGTTCGGTCAACTTTACGTGAACACTCCGTTCACTTTAGGAAAAATATTGAGACGGAGACCGATTGACATTGCTCTAGAATTGGCTGGGAATATAGAGCCACAAGAAGACCTAGTTGCCATCCCCTTTCAACCGGGGTACCTTAATTTCAGAATTAATGGGACCCAACTCGCTTTGAAGACATTGCGAGAGAGTATAATTCCTGATCTAGGGAAGGGAGAAAGGGTTATTATCGAACATACAAGCGTGAACCCAAACAAGGCCCTTCACGTCGGACACGGGAGAAACCTTGTCATCGGTGATTCAATCGCCAGGATACTGAATGCTACTGGCCATGTTACAACAGTAATCAATTACGTGGATGATTCTGGTGTTCAGGTAGCAGACATTCTAGTTGGCTTCCTTTATTCCGGTTATCCTGTTTGGCCATCCAAAGGAAAGAAGTTTGATCAGTATGTAGGAGACGAAGTCTATGTCGGGGTGAATGAGCAGTACTCCGCTACCCCGTCACTTGAGGAAAAAAGGAAGTTGATTCTTCAAAAGCTGGAGGGTGATAACGAGATTTCGAGATTTGCTAAGGAGATCACAGTGAGGATACTAAATGACCAGCTCAGGACATCTTGGCGATTGAACGCTAGATATGATCTCCTGGCATTTGAATCCGAAATAATCTCTCTGCGACTTTGGGACGATATTTTTCGGAAAATGAAAAGTGCGCGAATCGCAAAATACGAGGAGGAGGGCCGGCTCAAAGGGACTTGGGTCATTGATCAGAAAACTGGGAGCACTGATCGGAAAAACGTCGGTGATGAGAAAGTCCTAGTACGAAGTGATGGTACAGCCACGTACATCGCCAAGGATATTCCTTTCGCAGCTTGGAAGCTTGGATTGACTGAAGACAAATTCAGTTATTCTAGCTTCTCCAAGCAACCGGATGGTAGCATTCTGTGGAGGACTTCAACGAAGGATGGAGAAGACCATCCAAAATTTGGAGGAGCTAATCGTGTAATAACTGTTATTGATGTTCGTCAAAATAACCTGCAGGAAATTATACGGTCTGTCCTCGAAGCGGTGTCGACATTATCCTTGCGCGATCGGTACATCCATTTGGGTTACGAGGTAGTTATCCTGAGTCGGGAATCCGGGACAAAGATGTCTGGTAGGAAGGGGGTCTACGTCAATGTTGATGAGGCGTTGAACGCGATATCTCAGCGGGCGATGATAGAAACGAGGAAAAGAAATCCAGGGGCCAGGCAAGAATGGGTCGAATCGATCGCCGAGAAAATTGCTATCGCAGCACTAAGGTATACTCTAGTGAAGCAAGATTTGGATAAGGTTGTCGTATTTGACTTTGCGGAGTCGTTGAGACTTGACGGTGAGACAGGACCTTATGTTCAATACTCGTTTGCAAGGGCTTGCAGAATTATTGAGAAAGCAGGCGAGGAACCCATCATCTCTGAGAAATCTGCGTCGTTATTGAATAAGGAGTGGGAATCCTCTCTAATTCTTTCCCTGGCAAAGCTAGGTTTGAGAATTGAAGAGTCAGCCCTTAATCTCTCTCCAAAGAACCTCGCAAAATACACATTCTTCCTCTCAAGCCAATTTAATGCGTTCTATGAAAGGAGTCCTGTCATTCAAGAACAGGATGAGGAATTGCGAAATGCAAGGCTAGCTCTGGTGCATAGATTCAAGTATAGTCTTGGTATCGTAACGAGCCTTTTGGGAATTGATACGCCGGAAAAGATCTGATCTTATTCTTGTTTCTTTTCGAAACAGTAAAGGCTTAAGTTATCCCAGAAACCCAAATTAGTAATTTGGATGATTATCTACTGATGATCCCCGGACCAACGGTCATTAGTAATCCGGTTAGGAAAGTGATGGGCGCCGCCCAGATCGGCCATTCAAGCGAGGAATTCCAGGAATCCTTCATCGAACTATTGAATCTAACAAAAGAGGTCTTTAGGACGAAGACTGGATCTCCCTTCATATTAACGGGTTCTGGAACGGTGGCGATGGAGGTTGCTGTCACAAGCCTCATCGAACAAGGAGATCGCAGCTTGGTTCTAGACACAGGTTATTTCGCCCGAAGATTCGGAATGATACTTGAGAGCCACGGTCTGGAAACGGACTTTCTCAATTTTCCATTTGGGACGCACGCTGATCCGAGCATACTGCGGAAAGAGCTTCAACGTACTAACTATAAAGCGGTCTTCATTACTCATGTTGATACATCATCCACGATTATGAACTCGATTTCGGAGCTCGTATCCGAGGTGAAGAGCGTGAATGCGTTGAGCATCGTTGATTCGGTTTGTGGAATTGGAGGCTGCCGACTTGAATTTGATAAACTGCAAGCAGACGTCGTAATAGGTTGTTCGCAAAAAGCGTTAGCGGCCCCTCCGGGTGCAGCGATATTGATGATCTCGCAGGAGGGCATGAAACAGCTTGAGACCAGAAAAACTCCAATTCCCTCTTATTATATGAACTTGAAGAGGTGGAAAGAGCTTATGGACGATCCCAGAGGATACCTTGCTACGCCAGCTGTTCAGGTAATGTTGGCCCTTCGCGAGTCACTCAGGATGATAATCTCGGAGGGGATGGATGAGAGGTGGGAGAGGCACCGAAGAATGGCTGAGGCGATCCGAGCCGGAATCGAGGCACTGGGCTTAGAGTTTACTGCTGAAGAAGGATATCGAGCCGATACAGTCACAGGATTCGACGTATCCACTGGAAAAGCAGCATCAATAAGATCCACTATGAAGCGAGAGTATAACGTAGAGGTCGCAAGGGGTTTTGGAGACCTCAGGGATAATTCATTGAGGGTTGGCCACTGTGGCAACATCAGTAAGATGGAAGTCAGTGCCTTCCTATCAGCACTCGAATTGACCCTGTCAGAATTTGGGAGCAAAGTCAGGAAGGGAGCTGCCCTCGAGGCGGCAGTTCCTTTCATTACGCCTGATTTACGCTAGTAGCTTTCAGCATTCTACCAGGGTCTTCTCTCTCGTGCCCCCAAAACGACCGATGATCATGATCTCATTGCCACATGTTATACACCGGTTCTGCGCGCGCACGAGAAGAAAATGTTGAATAGGTGATTTTGTCTGGCTAGTACGCCTACATCTGTGGCGAATTCCAAGAAAATGCTCGGCTCATTGTAGGTGTAAGCAATTCCATTGCAACCTGACTTTTTTTGCGATCGATACAACTTGTTCAGGAGCCATATAATTTCCAACTATTTGCCTTCTTTGACTTATGTCATAATTCTGGCAGTACCTGCAGAGCCAGTTGCAACCCGATGTAGCAATGGAGTAAACCTTGGACCCAGGCATATAATGGGAGACCGGTTTCTTCTCTATCGGATCCACATGACAAGCTAGAGCGCGCGCGCTACAATATTGTACAGATCAAATATTTAGGAGTATGATTGACGCCTTAGTCGGCGAAACCACACTCAGAGCAGGTCGGAGATCCTGCATCCACTTCTGCCATGCAGAATTTACAATATCTCTTGTTCGGAGCATCTGGTTTGGGAGGGTTAGGTTCCTTTAGTATTATTCCCGCAACTATCATTAAAGGCCCTGCGAGAAAGATCACTAGGCCAAGAACGCCCGTTACGAGGATTAAGAAAATACCAAAACCAGATATCATAAAGCCACTCACAGTGAGGGCCGGCCACATGCTGACCATGTAATAGTCTCGGAATTTAAGAACTTTGTTTTCCTAATGAAATTCTGCTGCCTGATTGTGCCTAACAACATAGTGGATATAATTTAACTAAAGTCCACTTAAATCCGGCTGGCATCTAACATCTTATGGGCATATTCACATCCTTCAAAGGCTTGTTCAGTGCTCCCTCGGTAGATAAGGTGCAGACAGCCTCTGGCTCGGATCAGAACGTCTCGGTGTTGGTCGCCAAAACGAAATCATATTGCGTCAAATGCCGTGCAAAGCGAGAAATGCTGAACCCAGTGCAGACAACTCTCAAGAACGGAAGAAAGGCTACTCGCGGAGTTTGTCCAGTCTGCGGTACGACAATGTTCAGAATAGGGGGCTAGTTAGACCCGATCAACCAGAAACCGGAGATTAAACTCCCTCCCCCCTTTTTTTTGGCACAGCCGTTCTACTATCAAATCAATGTGACAAGGGCAACTCTTGACAGATAGTAGCGCGCGCTA
>JACZWF010000007.1:0-11553 GCA_022572285.1 Nitrososphaerota archaeon
CATTTGACAATTCAAACAAGTTGTCTCTAGCCCTGTTCTTCTTCATCAAAGAGACGCCTCTAATTGGCTCGGCCGCCCGAATGAGTACAGCCCCTGCAGGAGAGTCATGCTTCGCGACAACGTTTAGGCAGTAATGGTTTCCGTATGTGAAGTAGATGTAAGAAATCCCCACTTCTCCGAACATTACCTCATTTCTTTTTGTAGAAGCTCGATAGGCATGACTTGCTGAATCTTCAGTTCCCTTATACGCTTCAACTTCCGTGACGATGCCTCCAAGATTTCTTCCCCGAATTCTCCTCACTAGCACCCTGCCTAGAAGATCTTTAGCTACTGAGACAGTGTCACGATTATAGAAGGACCTCGGGAGAGGTTGCAACATTTCGTCAACCAATTTCAGATTTATTAACTCGTGGGAGGCGAAACCAATTCACCTGGATCTCGCCCTAGGTCCAGGTCAAGGGGACGTAGCCTAGCAAGGTTAGATCCAAAACCATAGAGAGGTAAGGCGTCTGCACTATGTTGCCGCTAGGGGCTCCAGAAGCCAGGCTCATGGCTTTGGGTCAGCTGACGCAAGGATGATGTAGTTTTGGAGCTGCGGTGACCCGGAGATCGGGGGTTCAAGTCCCCTCGTCCCCATCCTTATAGCGCGCGCTACTCTTCCGGCCTATCATATTTCTTCTAAACCACCTAGAAATATCTCATAAAGTTGCCGAGTTGAGTTCAGGCCTTGAATATTATCCACGATACCAGTTGTGGAAGGAACTTTCTGAATTGACCCGAAAGTATCCTTGACATACTTGATTATCTCAGCTCTTGTCGATGACATTTCTATCTCTCCCGACTGTCCGAACAGTTCAATCGCGTCCATTGTATGCGTAGTTATACTTCATTATCGCATAAATATCTACCGTAGATGACGCAATGTAATCTTTTTCTTTTGTCACCATCATGATAGTCTTACTCCAATGTATAGGGCCTATTCCGATGGATCCTGCAAGCCGAACCCCGGAATAATGGGTATAGGTGGAATAATCATAGATGGTAATGCCACCGTCGCTGAGATCTGCGCGCGCTGTGCCGCAGAGAGCAATAAAGAGTGCCCAGATATAACTTGTGAATGCGGATGTTATGAACCCATTCTACCTTAGGTGTAGCAAATACGGAAAATGTTATTGAGCCGAGAAAAGGTTATTGAGCCAGGAAAAGGGACATAACTGGGGATAGTCAAATGCTAACTCGTAGTTCCATTCTAATAATTGTGGTTGTAGCTGCAGTCACTATATCCCTGGGATTTTACGCCTTCCTCTTACAAGTTCCTCCCGATACTGAACCTATCGATCAACCGACTATCATTCCAGAACCGACAGTCTCAATTCTAGAATGTGATGGCAGATGTGGAGACCTGGCTGAACCTGTTCTCATGCTAGAAAGGGAGGGTGATGATGCCATTCTAACTTTTCAGGAATCCGCCGGTGTTCCTTGTTTCCGCCACGTTATCTCTCAGGTATTCATACTTGAGAGAAAACCCCCTATAATAGACATCACGTTGGAGCTAGAATCTACCTCAGATGCCTGTGTCGCGTGTGTTGGCCTGATCGAGAGCAGAATAAGAGTCGGGCCAGTTGAAAGCGGAGTAGAGATCGTTGTGAATGGAGTTCGAGTAGTTGTCTGACTCTCGAAGACGAGGAGAGGAAGACATCTTAGATAAGCGAGAAATCAGTTCGGTAATATCTCATTACCTACATCGCAAAAGGATAGACAGAATAGCGAATACCACGAGTTAGGCTCACTCCATTATTTTTTCACAATTAGCATTTTAAATAATACAAGTAGGGATTTAGACTCTCGAATGCTAACCCTGTCTTCCTCATCATCATCGCCACCATAAAATACTGAACGAGATGACCGGCGGATCATGCCACAGTATGCATTAATAGGAACTCACCCACCTGACACCTGCCTACTAAGCAATAAGTCAGTCAGGGAGTTCGTCAAGAAAATGATGCCAGAACTACCTAAGATCGCAGAGGGACTGGGGATCAAATTTCTGACCCAAGTCATACTAGAACCTAGCCACAAGACTCTCATGATAATGGAGGCCCCAAATGCGGAAGCGGTCACCGAGATGTCAATTAAAGGAGGCTTACAGCATTTCAACGATAATGAACTCTACGTCGTTCAGTCTATTGAAGATGGTATGCAGAGGCTAGACCAACTTCCCACAATCTACTAGGGCCTAAAAGGCCCATCACCTTAGCTACGTAGTGCGCGCTATCCCTCTGAATACCCCGTGTCCGTTGGATCGTCTGGAAAAGATGGTCCGCGAGGATTTGACGGAGGATGGGGGTTCAGCGTCAGGCATTTATCTCTGGCTTTTACAGGAGGCTCCGTGCAGACTAAGCCGAAGATTAGGATAGATCCTATGAACGTAAGGATCTTAAACATCTTACAACAGGATGGGAGAGCTACTACGGCCGAGATAGCACGGAGAATGAAAAGGGCTGAATCAACTATTAAGGAGAGAATAGGCTTGATGGAGAAAGCCGGAGTAATCAAGGGCTACACTGCAATAGTGGATAAGGCAGCTTTAGGATATACCACCCAAGCACTGATCTTCTGCAATATACCTTCAGAGCTAATAGATCAAGTAGATGAGAAACTCCTTGAGATTAAGAATGTTTTGAGACTCTACCATATGACTGGAGAAAGGAGGTGTGTCATCAAGATAGTTACTAAGAAAAATGAGGAGGTATGGAATTTGGTGCATAGAGTACTAATACCTATGGGGATTAAGGACGTAGATTCACACATAGTTATGAGGGTAACAGATAGAAACCCACCAGAGACAATCATTGAAGAACCCGTTCGAGAAGACTGATCTTAACATTTTCCTCACATGATAGTTAAGAGCTTCCAGATCTTACTATTGATCTAGAATCAAATCGACCTCCTTTTCTTAAGATCGCCAAAGCTAGGGCTTCGCAATCTAAGGTACAACGAAGGACGGGGGCTTCAGACCCTAAATCTTGTATTATTAGTGATTGATTCTACGCTTTTCTAATGGATAAGATCCCACCTAACCTTCCTAGCTATGCAAATTCAGAAGGCTGCAAGACAGCTTTATTGCCGTCAAGATGCCAACCTGTTACCAAATAACCATCGTCTATTCTGGACTCCACATTGGGTGCCTCAATAACCACTTTTCTGACCTCTGCCTTGTTTCCATTCTTGTCGAAATCCATACGCTCATGTTATCAACCTCTGGATTTGCCTTACCATGTGCGATTCGAACTCGGGCGAGTAGATCACGTAGATGAGAGCACGATCCTTGTCTGTATGTGCTCTCAAGACCCTCCCCATTCTTTGAGTCTGTTGGATTGCCTCCCTTCCAGATGCCAGGATAACAGCTATTCCGACATCCCCCTCAAGCCCCATCATCTTGAGATCTACTCCGATCTCCAAGGTCTTTACGGAAACCAGGACATTGAACTTGTCTCCGAACTCCTGAAAGATCTTTGCCCTATGGGGCATCGCGGTCTTGGCCGAGATGTTCTCCGCACGGATACCCTGCTCCTCCAGGTATTCGCAGAGTTTCTCAATGGCAGACACGGACTCGGCAAAGACCATTATTCTCTCATCGGAATGCTCCTCGATTATCGCTACAAGAGCCTCGAATTTGACTTCGGCAGCGGAGAGAACCTTGTTACGACGGGCCCTCGCTCCCACATATGTGTAAGCTAGAGCCTTGACTTTCCCTGGGAACTCCCCTTTCAGGAGCCCAAAGACATCGCTGTCCCTTTTGATATAACCCATGGCTGATAGACTCGATACACAGTTATCCATCCTCTGGGTTGAATCAACCACCAGTCTATGGTCAGATCTACCAAGTTCGATGGGGACCTGAATTAGTCGGGGCTCAGCTAGTCTGCCCACCTCCACTCCAGTCTGGATGCTAGCATCAGCGATCACGGGAAGCATCCTCCTGAGCTCTGTCATTGACTTGGGGATAGTAGCGGAGAGACCCAAAACGTATGGTCTAGACATCGACCGATCTATCAGGCTGCCCATCTTCTCACCACTCACAATATGAACTTCGTCAAAGATCACTATGTCGTAGTTATCCATCAATTCTGGATGCTTTAGCAGGCTCTGGTAGGTGGCAAAAGTCATTAGCCTGGGGTTCTTTTCTGCGCCGTAGAAAACTCCGATCAGACCCTCGGGAACCTTCCATCTGGAAGCCTCGGTTCTGAACTGTTGCATAAGTGCAAGTCTGGGAATTACAAAGAGAGCGCTATTCGCCTGTCGGCTCTGGATAAGGACTCGTATAGATTCTAGGGCAACGGCTGTCTTACCGATACCTGTGGCAAATGTGACTGAGCCCCTTTTTCTAGCTATGAAATCCTGCACTGCCTTTGTCTGGATATCTAGCAAGGGAAAGGGAGGTTCAACCTCGTTGAATGTCAGGATCGACGAAGGTTCGCTCATTATCATTTGTGTCCCTCATTCTTCCTATGCATATAAGCAGACTCAGCTGCACCTGTAAAGCTGAGGGCTGATGTCAAAGAAGAGACCCACCTAGGCCTGACCTCAATCGGGTCTGCGAATGTGACTCGGAAGTCGATAAACATTATTTAGACATTCAAGATCGCGTATGAGGTGATTGGACTAAAGTCAGGGGAACGAAAGGATGGCTAAGCGACGTCAAATAGTCAGCATCCTCTGTGCAGCAGAGAGGCATGGGGAGTGTCCTGGAATCACTTGTGAATGCAGATGCCACCAACCCATCTTGCATTAACGGGAGCTAATATGGAAAATCTTATTCAGAGCACACGTTCGGTAACCGAAAATTAGAAAGATCTTGTGAACTGGAAACCGAATCCCACTAGACCTTTGATTCAACTTACCATCTATCTCCCGGCCGCATCCATGCTTAGCCTAACTTGCGAAGATTTATGGTTAGACCGTTGCTACGTTTGATACACTCGTTATGCTATACTCACAGTTACTCTTGGAGGAAGATCGTCAGTCATTCTTCCTGTCTAGTTTCTAATAAGAATACCCAGTCATCATCTTGATCGTTATCTAATCCATCAACTCTTCTCTGCCAGGTTCGGTTATCATTCTGAGAATCATTTAGGATGGGAGTTCTGTCTACTTCATCTCCCAAGTCGTTTCGTAAGATCAATTCCTCATCACCATTATCGATAAACTGGCTTGAGAATTGGACTACCAAATGGCCACCAGCTTCGATTACCGTTCCTGATGCAAAAGTGAATGATCGAGTCCTGTCATGCGTTGTGACGATCACGCGCGCGCGCCTTTCATATTATATATGACAGTCCATGACTGAGAAAATATGAGAATTGGCTTCCTTGGCACAGGAAACGTCGCATCCCAGTTGGCTCTTGGGTTGTCCAAGGCAGGCCACGGTGTGAAGTTCGGATCTCGGAATCCAAATGAAGCAAGAGAACGAATCGTGAAGCTGGGGATAGGCTCAGTAGGCTCTCATTCGGAAGCTTCTGAATTCGGTGAAATCATGATACTTGCGATCCCCTATAGTGCAGTGAGCGAGAGCATTTCGGCAGCTTGGAAGCTTGACGGAAAGATCATAATAGATGTAACTAATCCGCTAACACCTTCTTTCGATTGGGCGATTGGCTTTACCACTTCGGGAGCGGAGGAAATTGCTAAGCTTCTACCTGAGGCCCAGATAGTGAAAGCCTTCAACCACGTTTTTGCCGAGAACATGGCCACTGGAAGGTTAGGGCAGGTTGCATTAATGGCACTCGTAGCGGGGGATAACGCTGGGGCTAAGCAAGTCGTCATGAGTCTGGCAAGGGACATAGGTTTCGACGCAGTTGATGCAGGACCACTGAAGTCTGCTCGGTATATGGAGGCCTTGGGCATGCAGCTTATAGCTTTGGGATACGATCAGAAGATGGGGACAGGGATTGGTTTCTCATTTGCAAGGAAGTAACTCTCAGTATAGCTAGCACAGCTGGATACTACTATGATCTAAATGATACGACTTTCGAGAAGAATGGTTTGTGAGTAGTGGAGTCTAATATAGACGCGCCATAGCGCGCGCGGTAGGTCTTACGACGCGTAAGTTGACTGCCATTATATAGCCTATCAGGGGAGTGTTGGAGACTAGGAAATCATCACCGTCTACGTTATCCGCTAAAGACAGTCCTTACCCCATTGAGTATCCGATCCAGATCATTTTGGACATTATCGGTTCTCTCAGGGTGGTTGGCCTTACCAGCGAATCTAATATCGACTTCACTCATGATGTAGGTCTCCTGAATAGTCATGCCTCTCCCTCCACTCCTCTCAGGCATCTCCTGAACCTTCTCCTCCATACTCCTTACTCTAGTTCCCTTGGAGAGTTGCCCTTCGAAGAGAACGACAAGCTCCTGGGTTAGTAGAGTTTCAAAGGGGCGTTTATACCATGAGAGTATCAGTATAATGATGAAGAGAGCTCCAGGTATCCAGGTAGGCACACCTATCCCCGTGATATCTGATGGAATGGCGGAGAGAAGTGGAAGGCTTTGTCCTACCAAACCCTCGGTGAGAGATACTACTACTCCTGCAAATGAAAGAAGTATGCCGATAATAAGTCCTACTTTGATGCTTCTTGGAGCTGGAATTAAAGGTGGCTTCTTCTCCTTTTTCAATGCAGCCTTTGCTCCGTGGAACCCACCTTTCATTGACATCACCTCATCCAAGAATTCCTTCTCTTCGCTGTATACCTTGGGTCTGACTGTGTAACCCAGATCCTGGATGAACTCTTCTATCCTTGCAATTAGCCTCTTTGGATTTGCACCCGAATATTGAAACTCATCGTATGCTCCCCACTTCTTCAACTCCAACTTGCTTGGCCAGGTAAAGGAATCCAGCTCCTCCTCTGAAAGCTGGATAGGTGATGTGTTGAAGATATCTTCTTCATCATCTTCTTCCCTTAGAATAATGGTTCCTGGTTTCGATGCTATTGTTATTGGTGCTGGTAGCTCCTCTCTAGCCTTGATTGCAGTCTCAGGTATCGCTAGTTCGCGCCTAAGCGTGTTTCCACATCTTGAGCAGGAGGCGTCTTTCTCTTCAACGATCTGTTGACATTGAGGGCAGGAGGGCATAGGTCGACAGCAATTTGCCTAGAACTCGTATAAATTATCTAAGATTGGTAAGGGTAGTCTAGATAGTTAACTCGAATTCAGCTTGCCCTTACGTAGGACCTTTTCTACCAAGAAAGATAGTATCAGGAAAACTAAGGGAGTATTTGGAGAGCGATGAGACTAAATCCAGAAGATTGCTACACCACACGACAAAGTCTGTCTTCATTGAGCATCTGCGCGCGCTCCAAATACATGAAGGGTGTGGAGGCTCCTCTTAGTGATGGAGATATAAGGGTGTAAATCCAATTCCTGTATGAAATTCGGAGATGCCAAAATGCGACCGTTGTGGAAAGATTGTCAATGACGTTCGCAAGCACAAGGCGAGAGGCAGATGCAATGCCAGGGGGAAAGGGGAGAAAACTAAGGTTGTTGGTCCTCCAACTATCGGCCAGACTGGATATCAATATGAAAGACCGCTTACATATTGACTCAAATATAATCCTGAACGTCATGGAACAGAGATGAGGCAGCTGACTCTCACGTATAGAGCATCGTCTCTCGCTCACAGAACCCGGGAGGTAAAGTGATTATCTTTGACCAGTTCCAAACTAATAGGACTGGAGGATTGGTCGGCTCGATCCCTCTCTACTTCTCGCTGGTCTAGCGCGCGCATGAATTATTCTTGGCTAAGGTCAAGCCGTGGTCTGAACTTCTATAATCCAGTCACAAGTGTAGCCGAGCTTGGCATGATGCTTTTCAACTGCCTCTTTGCTTGGAGCATCTATGAAGCAGAAGGCTTTATCCTCAGCCCTATTATAGAGGATGTTGATGTGTGCAACACCGAATTCATCCTCGGGCGACTTCTGTAGCTTCATGAAATCTTCGTCACTTGCTCCTTTAACGCCATGACTATCGTGGAATTTTGGCATACCACCGGCGCATTGATGTGACTATTTATCTTTTAGCGCGCGCGCGTTTCTTCAACTATCAATCTTCATATACTAATTGTGTTCAGGGACAAATATGCCTGATAAGATTTCACATTTCGAACTACCAGTAAAAGATGTTAACAATTCCAAGAAGTTTTACTCCAAAGTCTTTGGTTGGAAGTTCACCAAAGCTCCCATGCCGGACTTTGAGTACTGGTTGATTGACACAGGTTCAAAAGAAGTCCATGGAGGACTGTACAAGAAGGATGATCCGAAGCAAGGTCCCGTTAACTATGCATCTGTAAAGTCGCTCGATGCATCATTGAAGAAATTTACCAGCGCGGGCGGGAAGGTTGTAGTTCCAAAGCAGGAGATACCGGATGTGGGCTGGGTTGCTATAGGAGCTGATCCCGAAGGGAATGCAATAGGCTTTTGGCAGGACAAACCTAAGCAGAATAGTAGGAAACGGAAGACCAGTCGCAGGTAGCTAGCTCATAAGGGTAGGCTTCTCGCCTGGGGGACGTTTCTGATCTTCTACTACTTTTCTCTAACGTGTAGTGAGCGTTCAACCCAGACAGCCAAATAGGAATGACTGAGTGGAAAGAGATACAAGAAATTCTGTATGTTGCCCTATGACCCCAAGTTCCTACACATAGTCAAAAAATAAGAAGATTATTGTTGGTGAGATTCTTAGAACACATATACTCTAAGAATATCTGAAATATTGAGAATAGTACGAGATGACCCTTCGCGTATCCTGGACTCCCACACCATTTGATGTCGTCCGGCAGGCACTACAGCTTGCAAGTGTTGGTCGCAAAGACACTTTATATGATCTAGGTTGTGGAACTGGAAGGGTGTTGCTGATTGCAATAAAGGAATTTGGGGCCAAGAAGGCCATAGGATACGAGAGTTCAAAAGAACGATGCGACCTTGCTCTGAGGAGGGTTAATAGAGAGCATCTTCGGGACAAAATATCGATCATGAATAGAGATCTCCTTCATGCAGACCTGGCCGAAGCTTCGGTTATCTTCCTTTATCTCTCGGATAAGGGAAACCGCCTGCTTAGAAACAAGTTCGAACGGGAGTGCAAGGGTGGAGTGAGAGTCGTTAGTCATCGATTTAAGATGGATCCATGGCCGATTATCGGGACTTGTGGCGAAGAATATACTTTTCAAACATACCTTTACAAGATTCCAGCCAGATAGGAAATGCTATCGGAGCCTGAATCAGGATGGCCTAAACTGAAAGAGGGCAATTAAACCGTTTGGGAAAACGATTTAAGGAAATTGCTAACTCAGCACCGATGATGCCGATCCCCATTGAAGAGGCAAAGAAACTTCAGATTCCTCCCTATAGCAAAATAGAGGTCAGAATCCTGAATTATCTTGAGGACCGAAAAGATCAAGCACATTCGTATGCTGACATCTTCAAGGGTATTGGCTGGGGCGATGTCGGTTTAAGGGAACTAGGTCAGAATTTCTCGAGACATCATTTGACGTTAACTGCGATAGAGAAATTAATTGAGAAAGGCCAGCTAAAGAGGGTTGCAGACGATCAAAATACGGACTATTACTATGTGCAATAGTAATAGACTATTAGTCTCGCAGCATAGAGCCCGGATGGTATTCACTGATGTACCTGCACATCCCTTTTATGCGTAACACCTGCTGTAGCACATCCATTCCAAACTATCGATGAAACCAAGGCTGATCCGACAAAGGAATCCCAAAGGGCTCTCAGCCGGTTTAGGCATCATGCGAAATAATATGCTGGATCTCGGTCCATGGGGTCATGCTAAATGCGCAACGCCGGAAGGAGTTTGTCGGTTTGATTCAGCGCGCGCGCGCGCGTTGCCGATCAGTTAGTACAATACAGATCGGTTAAAGAACCATTACCAGGTACCTATTGATACTAGGTACCTATAGGTAACATGGGGTTTGTTAGATGACCGGGATTAGTAGGGGAAAGTTGCAGAAAAGAGTGTTTGAACAGGTGTATAGCAGGACTAGAGCCAATTATCATGAAATGAACGCACGAGGGTTAGGGGGCCGAGTCATAAATAGTGTGAAACATACTATCCAATCATAAGAGCACCCATCACCCGACAATAATCCAATTTCTTTTGATCACCAGTCAAAAAGTTAAATGGCCTTACAGCTACTCTTACTTTCGAATGCGCAGAAGTAAGCAAATTCTTACCCTAACCATATCAATGGCTCTTTTCTTTGGAATTTTCATCGCATTGAATCTGAGCTCGCGCGACGACAATGGTGATGACGATGAATTGGGGGCGGCACTTCAAGATATGATCGACCAAGACATCCAGGAAGTTCAGGTCTCCATATTTGGATCTGTTATGTACCCAGCACAAATTACTGTTGAACGAGGAACTAACGTTACCGTAGTCATCTATACAGACAGGAATGCGGTGCTGAAGATATTGAATCACGAGTTC
Source organism: Nitrososphaerota archaeon (assembly GCA_022572285.1). Taxonomy (GTDB): domain Archaea; phylum Thermoproteota; class Nitrososphaeria; order Nitrososphaerales; family UBA57; genus B1T1B5. Next base: position 10,500 of record JACZWF010000007.1, read on the forward strand.
GAGGTGGAGATTGGACCAGGATCAATAGTAACCCTACCCTTTGACGCCTCTATTGCAGGGAATTACCACCTCGAATTGCACTTCCCGATCCCGCCGGAGCAGGCCGGTAGCGAGGCAGCGATCTTGCTTTCGGAACCCATTCGAATAGGCACTATAGTTGTTCAATAGCAACTAAAAATTGGTACCCAATCATAAGGCAATTGAAAGAACACTTAAGGCAGTCCACTAGAAGACTCTATCATTTGTCCGAAGATAATTGTGAGGTTCCCTTGTTTCGCCTAACGGACTGGGATGAGATTGCTAGACTAAGAGAAGAGGCCTCAAAGCTTGCATCGGGTCTTCTTGAGAGGCTGAGAGGCGGCGGGGCTGTACGTTGGGATGAGCTCAAAGAGATCTCTGGCGGAAACACGACTTTGTGGAAGCTCCTTCTCAAGGAACTCCGCTTGTTGGGCGTTAATATTGGGAATAGCAAAGATCAAAATGTAAGATTCCCTACTGTGAGTTGAAGATGAATGGATAAACCAACGATCCTAATTCTTGGCGGTGGATTTGGAGGACTTACTGTTGCAAATGAACTCCTAAATCAAACAAGAACACAACTACGGATTTCCATCGTTGATAAGAATGAACATTTTTCAATGGGTGCAAATAAACTATGGGTACTTGCCGGATACAGAAGAGAGGAAGCAGAACGAAGTAGAAAACTGCTTTCAAAAAAAGGGATCCAGTTTCTTGAACAAGAAATAATCGCTATACACGTTGATGAGAAGAATGTCGAAACAAAGTCGGAAATTCTTTCTTATGATTATCTTGTTGTCGCGTTAGGAGCAGAGCCAGTTCCTTCACTGATCCCTGGTTTTTCCGATTCAGGATTCAACCTTTATTCCCGAGAGGACATACCTCGACTAAAAGAAGCGATTACCGAGTTCAAAGGTGGGAAAGTGGTAGTCTTCATTGGGACTCCATACAAATGTCCTCCCGCCCCATATGAAGGCACGATCATAATAGATGAGTTACTTCGGAAAGGTGGTGTGAGGGAAGAAACTACTATTGA
>JACZWF010000007.1:11563-17242 GCA_022572285.1 Nitrososphaerota archaeon
AATTACTTGAAAATAAATCAGTGAAAAATACACACAGATTCTAAAGGAGAGGGAAATTGACCTCCATTTCAAAAAGGAGACTTTAAGAATTGACGCTATAACGAAAACCATATTCTTCACCGAGGGAGATCCAACTCATTTCGATCTTCTCATTGGGATTCCACCCCACAGGCCTCCTGGGGTGGTCACCGAATCTCAGCTGACGTCAGAGACCCCGTGGATTTCAGTTAATCCCAGGACACTCCAAACAGCGTACGAGGATGTCTTCGCTTTGGGAGACGTAGCCGCCGTTAAGCTCCCCGGTGGACTGTTCCTTCCAAAAGCTGGTACTTTTGCTGAGCTCGAGGGATTGGTTGTTGCAAAGAACATCAGCTCCAAAGTTCATGGAATGAAAGCAACGGCCGCCTACGATGGAACGGGATACTGTTATGCTGAGTTGGGTCCAAGAAGAGCGGCCCAGATAAAAGGAGAATTCTTTGCTGAGCCATCTCCCTCGGTTACATTAGAGGATGCTTCACAAGAAGGGTTCGAGAAGAAGGAGAGATTCGAGAAAGAACGGTTAGAGCGATGGTTCTAGGCCTCGAATAATCAAGAACACCTTCCTAGGGAAATATTTCCCCGCCATTTTTTGCAATATAGTTGAGGTTAAGGATCATCGAAAAATGCACCCATCTTTGCCACGCTGATTGCCCCCTGAAGGCCAGGAACTCTAATATCTACTCTGATTCCTTAGGAGCTCTAATAGATTAGCTGACATGATGCTAGAAATAGTACCAACTTATGGTAGGTAGACTACTATGGTAGGTAGGATTTGGGCAGAGGCATTTCGCCTCGTAGCTGTCATAATCGTATCCGCCATATATTTTACGGTCAGAGCAATTGCGCGAAAGCTTCGGACCCGATCCATCTAATCGACCTTCTTGGCTTTCCAGAAGAGATGTCTTCCCCAGAATGGAAAGACAGAATCCATATTACGAATCAGAGTCCTCCCTGGAATCTTCAATGGAAGGATCCGGGGTCTGATATCTAACACCTGAAATCCTTCTTCCTTTAATGCTTCCTGAAGCGAGGCTTTTGTAAAAACAATTTCGTGATCTTCGTGTCTTGAACCTGTTAATACATAGTAGGGGTCTCTCCCATTAGGAGTAGAACCGAGAAATAGACAAGAAGTGCTGCCAAGAGAATGGACATTGCTTAGCGCTTTCCTCGGATCCCCAAGATGCTCGATTACCTCAAACATACAGATAAAATCAAACCTCTCTTCTATACCGTCGGGAAGATCGTCGTCCTGTATGTTGCGGACATACTTGTTCTCTGGCTTGATTCCTAAGCTGATCACATCATAGTTCTCAGGCCAATACCGAGAGCCGAATCCAATGTCCAGCACTCTTGCTCCCGTTGGAATATTCGATAAAATGAACTTCGATGTAAAAGCCCATCTAGCTAGCTCTTGTGGATATATCGGCAAGACGTTCTCCCCTCATCAAGTGGGGGCCTAGCTATTCCTTAAAATAGACAATAGCTGGCTCCGAAAAGAACTTCTTTGGGGGGACATAAACACGGGAATTTGGCCGGCTAACAGAAATGTCGACCTGAACTAGTTGGAGATCAGGAGGGCAACAAGTCTATGCGGCAACACAGCTTTATCCTGCGGTCCCAGATACGCTGTTCTTCTTTAAGTTCAGGGTTAGGGACGAAGCATATCTTCCCAAGAAAAAGGAATTCCAACAACCTACGAAAAGAGCTTACCTTCGTAGGAGATTACTAAAAGCAGGTCGTTCTATCTCAAAGGAGAGCTCTCGGAATTCACAGCTGCGTATGCATTTCTTCATACGTGAACTACTAGAATTGAGGATTATGAGGAGTTGCTAGATCGGTCTGTGACATCTGACCCATATATTCACTATATTAGATCAGATTCTTGGTTGGTGCCATCCCATAAGCGTCTTCATTGAAACGAATTCCGTATTTACCCAGGGAAACAACCTCTCCAAGGGCACGTCGGTTCTTTGTTTTACCAGAAATCACTCGTTTTGGGTAGCCAAACCCAATAACAATAGTTGGATTCAGACCAATCGGAATATCAAAATCTTTGCGGAGAGTAACTTCACGAAATCCGGTGAAGACGCAGGAATTGACACCAAAGCTCCACGCGGCAAGCTGCATATCCTGGGTAGCCCGGCCCGCATCAATCAGGTGAAATCCATACTTTGGATTTGTCAGAAGGATTATAGCAAAGTCAGAGTTTTCCACCCAGCGGCCCGTCGTACTATCATTAGCCAACTTCTTGAGGGAATCTTTACCCTCAACTAGGATAAAATGCCAGTGTTGGGTGTTAATACCACTACCGGTAAGTCTACCCGCCTCCAGAATCTTCAGCTTGATCTCTGAGTTGACAGGTTTGGAACCGAATGTTCGTATATCCAATAGAGTCGTTACACAATCATATGCGTCCATTGATCTTGTAGAAGCCTTGGGGAATTTAACTCTGAAGCTAGCTAGCTAGCTGGCTCTTCTACGCAGCAGCAGAGTAGCCAAAACTAGGACGATTACGCCGACCCCAATGGGTATCAAGTACACAGGGCTCGCAAACTGATAGCAGTTCTCCGCTTCTACTTCCGGCAGTGGCGGCAATCCCACCATGCCCACGGGGTTCTTCGGTTCAATCTGAGGCACCAAGGGTTCGGCCACGGGTTCAGGATCGACTTCATCCTCTGGAACAGGGCCAATGAGACCAATGCTAGGGTCATGAATCAAGACTGAGTCCTCGAAATTGGGATAGATGAAGTCAACCCTTAGTTCTCCCTCATCGATCTTGTATGCCATCACGACATCAACAATGCTCGTCAATCCGTCGACTTGCTCTAAACTGGCCTTGGTGATCCATTTAACTTTCAAGTCAACTCCCTGAGAGCTGAGCAGTAGTCGGTTTTCGTCATCATTCACTTCCTCAAGTGAGACCTCTCCTCCGTCTATTTCAGCTTCTAGCTCCATTCTCATTGCGAGTTGAGAGTCGGGAGATTGCCAGGGCCATCTAGTCAGGATCAGATCAAACTTCACTTCTCTAGCTCCGCCATCAACACTATAGACTATAGTCTTTTCGTCGGATCTGAAGAACTCAATGCTAATACTTTCGTACACTCGAACGACTATAGAAATTGCATAATTCAGACTTTCGGCGGAATAGGTGACCTTGATGACTTTGCTGCCTTCACCAATGATCTCCTCTTCTTGTGAGACAGTCCATTTAATATCATCTAGCCTGAGAATTTGTATGATCTCTTCATCTTGAATTCTTCCGTCATTGTTGCTGTCTTCGAACTCAACCAACGACCTAATAATTGATGAAAACTCAACTTCTCGACCTTCCTCATCAATAACAACATATGTTATCCGAGGAATGGAGGCACTTATCTTGGCTACGTGCCTCGAATCTCCAATTTCCCGAATTTCTATCTCTCTCCCATTGTTATCGATAATGATTTCATTTGCATCCTCTCGCTCCTCAAGAGATCGGAACTTCGCAATCTCCGTGTGTGATGCAAGATCTATGATGTGTTCAGCTAGATCACCGGCTTCCTTATAGATTCTAGCCGCAACTCGCGAGAGTGATCTTGCTGCATCTGAATTCCCTTCTTCTCTAAATGCTGCTGCCATATCGAGAGCTTCATCTCCAACTTTCATCAGAGCCTCGACGCCTCTTACGTTAATTCCTAGACCTGCAGCTTCTTTTATCAATCCCATGGCCCTTTCTCTAAAATCTTCTGCTTCGAGGAATGGAGCCCCATCTTGGTCCAGGTCCCTCAATTGAGAAATCTTCTGGAGAAGTCTCTCTATCAGCAACTCGCCTTCTTCCGTGTACTTCAGTGCAATCTCAAGATCACCATTCGATATGGCTCTTCTAGCCTGCGAAATGACCGTTCTAATTTCCAGCAAGACATCTCTTACAACTCCAGAGTTCTCTCTATCTAACGAGTCAGCTATGGCTTTCTCTAATGAGCTCACCTTTTCTATTATGCGATTGATCCTTGCGATGATTGTATCTACAGCTACGGAACTAGGAACTAGCTCACCTAACCCTCGTTTTAGTAAATGATAAGCATCTTCGAGAAGCTCGAATGCTAACTCTTTCCGACCATCGGCGAGAGAGATAATTGCCTGTTCTACAAGTTCCTCAGCCTTGACTATGACTTCTTCAGCCTTGTCGGGATTCGCGAATCTGCCACTTTCCAGCTGTCTTCTCGATTCGCTGATCGCCTCTCTAACCTCAACAAGATATCTTTCGATTGAACCACTTGCGACCTCACGCAGACCTGGGGGTGGCTCTAGAAAGTCATGAAGTGACTCCAATAGGGCCATTGCTTCTCTGAATATCTGTTCTACTGTACTCTTGTCATTATTTTCCGTGGCAAGTATAGCCTCTCGTATGAGTTCTCTAAGTTCACTAAGGATGGCTCTAACTCTTTCAGCGTCTTCTAAGTTCTCAATCCTTTCTCCTACGAGGTCTTCAAAGAAGGCTAGCTTTTCCTGAAGGAAATGGAGAATTCTCTGCAATTCGTCATCTCTAGCATCTACTACTTCAAAGACCCTATCTGCTAACCTCGTTCTGATGACACCTAGCAACTCTCGAGCATGATGGATTCCTTCCTCAGCTCTATCGAATCTACGGAATTCTATATCTTCACGGACCCCCCATAAGATTTCTGAAACTTCGTTTATCAGAGATCTAAGTTCTTCAAATCCATCTACATCGTTGATGATTCTCTCAATCTTATCAAGCAAATCCCTTTTCTCTTGGTCAATCTCCTCAATTAGCAGTAAGAGATGTTCGGCAATCTCCCCGTCCGCCTGCTGTCTGACGTCCTTTTCTATTTCTCCAATCCTTACCCATACCCTTTCCAGGATTATTTCGACATTGTAAATTCCTCTCTCTGCTAAATCGAATCTGCCGACATCTATACCCTCACGAATAATGTGGAAAAGTTCTCCTACGTAGCGCAAAAGCTCAGATAATTCCCCAACCTCAGCATCTCTATCAAAACCTTCCAGTATGTTGACTAATTCTCTTCTCTCTATTTCGAGGTCTTCCAAGAGATAAAGTAGCCTCTCACGAATCTCTAGGTCCACGATTTCGCGGTCTATCACACCGACCGGCTTATCATCCCGTGGTTCATCATCCCGTTGATTAAGTTGAGAATTTCTCTCCTCCTCTGCAAGGTTCCTTGCATGATTAGCAAATTCTCGCGCCTCGTTAGCAAGAAATAGGGCGTCATCGTCATCCGCATTCCGACCCGCTGCTATGGCAAGCTCAAGACTCTCCCTAGCTTCATTCAAATAAGCTTCGGCTTCCTGTGTATCTCCGCCCACTTCAGCTGCAGCAGCGACCGCTTCCTCAGCTTCAGCGATTGCAGCTTCAGCTTCACTAATTGCTATCGATCTAGAATTTGCAAGTTGATTATCCTGACCTCGCACCGAAATAGGTACTGAGGTGCTTAAGAGGAGGATTAATGTTAAGACCGATAGAAACCCACGTTGCATTATGGAGGGCAATTCGAGAAATCCTAAAACGAGAAATTCATAAAAGGATCTGCTAGTATCATTTGTTACGAGAAGGCTTTAGAAATTCCACGATAATTATTTTGAATAGTTGGAGAAGACGGCTTGTCTGATTGAAGTATT
>JACZWF010000127.1 GCA_022572285.1 Nitrososphaerota archaeon
TCAAATAGTTTCCATTTGGATAGAGGTCATGGAAACTCTCCTTCTTGATAGAGGGACGGTTAGATCACTTATATCGATGGATGAAGTGATAGCAGAGGTAAAGAGGTCTTTCATCGAAAAGAGTCATGGTCGGACTCAGATGCCTTCGAAACCGTACCTCTTCTTTCCTGAGTATGGCGGTGACCTAAGAGTAATGCCTTCGTACATGGAGGGCGCTAAACTGGCAGCCGTTAAGATAGTAAATTCACATACAAGAAACAAAGAAAAAGGATTTCCTGGCGTCATGGCAACGGTAACTCTAATTGATCCCGAGACAGGAGTACCCCTCTGCATCATGGATGGAACATTTATCACCATCCTTCGAACAGCGGCAGCAAGCGCGGTTGCGACGGAAGCCCTGGCAAGGAACGATTCATCGACCCTCGGGATAATAGGAACGGGCGCGGAGTCTGAGCCTCACGTTCTAGCTTTGAGCAAGGCGATGAATATAGGACATGTCCTAGTTTACGGTAGATCTAAGGAATCGGTTGAGGTATTCATAACAGGAGTCAGGTCATCAGTGGATGTCGAGGCCGAGTATGCCCCGTTGGAAAAAGTCGTTGCAGACTCTGATGTCCTCGTGACTCTTACTCCTGTTAGGTCACCGCTAGTGATGAATCAGTGGGTAAAGGAAGGGATACATGTCAATGCCGTTGGAGCAGACGCTCCTGGCAAGCAGGAGCTAGAGGTCGACATCCTCAAGCGGGCAAAAGTGGTTGTGGATGATTGGGATCAATCTTCACATGGAGGGGAGATTAATCGTGCTATCGGTGAAGGTGCGATCAAAAAAGAGGATGTCCATGGAGAACTCGGAGATGTTCTAACTAATAAGATCCCAGGACGAATCTCTAATGATGAGATTACAATTTTCGATTCGACGGGACTCGCAATCCAAGATTTGGCTACCGCTTCGATAGTCTACAAGAAGGCAATTAAAGAGGGAATAGGCTCAAAATTTGCCTTTATTTGATAGATCGAATAGGAAACTCAGAAGATAGTCAACCTTAAGTATCATAACGCCGTTTTACAACGGATTTGCTGCTTCCCGCTGAGATTGAAACGAGGACCTCAGTTCCAGCGTTACGCGCTATGGTGGCGAAACGTCTATTGAGTAAGTATGATCTGAGCCAGAAGGCGGCCGCTGAGGCTATGGGAGTTACCCAGGCCGCGATAAGTAACTATCTCCGAGGAACAAGGGGAAGTGCATTTACGATTGGAAGTGATTCTAGAATAGAAATCCTGATTCAGGAAGTTGCAGAGATGATGGTTGAGAGAAGGCAGATAAGCAGCATAATATCCAAATTTTCCGAAGCCTGTACACTGATCAGAACTGAGCGCATGCTGTGTGATGTCCATAAGCAACTTGAACCAGGGATAGACGTGGAGAGCTGCCATGTCTGCGATTCTGAGACTGCAGATGGGAACCTTCCGATCGAGTTAAAGCTGAATTAAGTAACTCACTTTTCGAAAAAAGAATGAAAGGGCTCGTGAGAGCCCTTCAATGCGTCCATCCTGAACCTAGCGACCTATCTCATACTGAATGAATACGTTAGCTGTCACTTCGAATTCACTTGGAAGGATTTGTGTGGGTGGTGCGGGCGCAATTGCTGCTTCTGCCCTGGCGAAGTCGGCCTCAAAGCGAGGTGCTGGAGAAAATGAACTCTCGGAGATAGACACCACTCCAACTAGCGTGACCTCGAGGGAATCGGCGATCACCTCCGCCTTCTCTCTTGCATCTCGTATTGCATTCCTCAGAGCTTCGTTCCTGAGAATTCTCATTGATTCGTCACTCACCGTGAATTGAATGCTGGATATTGATGTCACTCCAGCTGCCGTAGCTATATCCACGACATCTCCGGCTTTTAGACCAAGATCTTCAAGATTCGGAGATGCTACCGTTACACTCAGACTATGACTTAACCTGTAACCTGTGATCTGAGGGGCCTGGTCTTTTGGGTAGAAGTAGATCGGATTTAGATTGAATGAGTTGGATCTAACCTGATCTTCGGCTATGCCTGCTTCTTCCAGCGACCTAATTAGTGAATTGAAGATCTCGGCTGCTTCTCTGGTTGCGCTCTCTGCAGTTGATGACTCTGTAAGTATGTTTATTGTTACCTTTGCGACGTCAGGATCCATCTTTGCTCCCCCGAATCCACTTACCGAAGCGACATTTGGAAATTCATTGTTACCCTGTGCCTCTGAATAGAGGGGCGATCTTGGAACGAAGGGTGAAGGCAGGAAAATTGAAAACTCGTCATTGGGGTTTGGACGCGCTGTGCGGGGACTCAGCAGGGATAGGGATGCAACCGATGCGGCTGTTACCGTTAGGGCTGCTAGGACGACTACTAGGATTATTCTATTTCTTTCCATATTCTATTCCTCACTCTTCTTACCTCCATTGAGTGATGTATAATCCTTGGCTCGCGAACAGACTGTTCCAGGATTAGAACAGTAGCAAGAAGAACTTATCCGCATCGGCGCGACGAGGATCTATATGAAAATCATTCTCCTAGGCACAGGAGATGCCTTCTCTTCAGATGGAAGGGCCAGCATGGCAATCTTGATCGATGGAGAATACAAGATACTTTTGGACTGTTCGCCGCAAGTGATCCATTCCTTACGGAGAAGCGGATACGCGCCAAATCAGGTTCAGTACTTATTCGTCACACATCTTCATGGCGACCATGCTGGAGGGTTACCGCTTCTAACTCTTAATCTCATGCACAGGGAGAAAGGCAAAATTCAGGTCTCAGGTCCTCCGGGGCTTGCCCAGTTTGCCGATACGGTTTACTCGAGCTTTTATGGAATAGGCTCGGTGAGTGACGTACTTGAGATCAGGCCTCTCTCAAATGACTATCCCTTCGATTTTGCTTTCATGGAGGGAGTGCATGCAAGGCAGAACTACATGTACAAGATCGTGGTTGACGGCAAGAAGATCGTATACACAGGAGACACCTCAAAGATGGACCTGAATGAATTCGCCTATCGGGCAGATTACCTCTTCCACGAGGCCGCCGAGCTCGATGAGGAGAGAGCGAAGAAATATGGACATACTACCCCTGAACAGGCTGCCGAAGTCGCACGCGAGGCGGACGTAAGAAATCTCGTCCTTGTCCATCGCCCGGCTCTGACAAATCAGCAGATGAGCAGGGTCCGAGACGTCTTTCCGAACACACTCTTCCCGGATGATCTGGACGTTCTGAATCCCTGAGATCCCAAGAGCCGATATCGCTATAACGGGATAGCTCTCCCTACATCCAGAGTCGTATGGTTCGAGAGAAGAACCCAAACTCCATGACGAGGAGAGGTCTCGAAAAGAGCTTCGGAAAGAAAATTGGCGCCCTGAAAATCGGAAATCGCAGTAGAAGATACCTTGATGGCACAGGAAACTTACTCGCCTCAAGTTCTGAGTTGGCTGTGGCAAAAATCCTCCAATTTGCAGGTCTGAAGTACACCTATAGGAAAGGGCTCCGGCTCAATGATGGTTCACAAATTACACCAACCTTCCAGACGAGGAGAGGAGTAATCATCGTTGATCAAGGTGGTGGAGGTATCGGGGAAGAGGTGAAGAAGATCAGAGGGGCGGATCCCAAGCTTAATGTCCTTGTCTTGTCAAGACTCACCAAGGCGGACTCGTTAAATGATCTTGGCTCCACTTCTATAGTCTTAGATCCAGAGGCTGAAACCGATATTGGTAGGAGGGAGGCTATCTTCTTGGACGATCCATCATTCTCATTCGACTATTCGCACATTTTGCCGTGGACAAAAAAGTGCTCTGTGCTTCACGGCCATACTTCGGCGATCTTGCTAGAAGTCATAGGCCACCCAAAACGGGGTATGGTGGTAGATTTCGGGGATGTAAAGAGATTGGTAAAAGAGGCAGTAAGCGCTATTGATCACAAGCTTTTCATTTCGCGTAAGTATCTAATTGAGGAGAATGAGATCAACTATAGGATCAAGTTCGAGGGGGTCAAAGGGACCTTCGATCTCTCTCGGGACGGGTCACTGCTCGTCTACCAAGGACCCGGCGCGACAGGGGAAGGCAGTCAGCTTTGGGCGAGACGTTGGGCCGCGTTGGAAGCTACACCCATCCAGGACACGGAGGGGGCGCTCCTCCCTGCGATTTCACCGGACGGTCAGGAAGTCGCGTACGCCGACGCGGGCTCGATCCGTGTGGTGCCTATCCAAGGCGGCATCCCTCGGACCGTTGCTCCAGACTCCGTCCGCTGCTGTGTGCGCTGGAGTCCCGACGGTGCCTGGCTGTACTTCGGCAACCGGGCAGGAGGGCTGAGTCGGGTACCGGCTACCGGTGGCCCCATCGAGGTAGTGACTCGGGTCGATACCCTAGCCGGAGAAGCCCAGCATCTCTGGATTGATGTGCTGCCAGGCGGAAGGGCTGCCGTGTATCAAGCCCGTCGGTTCGGGGGAGATTTTCGCGTGTTCGCGGTATCCATCGAGTCTGGCGAGGTGACGGAACTCACGTCAGGCAGGTTTCCGCGCTACAGCCAAGGGTATCTGCTGTTCACTGACCTGGAAGGTACGACGTTGCTTGCCGGTCTCAATGACGGGAATTCCGACGCCATCGAGCGGACAGCTGAAGTCATTCCGATGCAGGAGAAGATGGTCGGCTCCGTACGTGGGCCGTTGCTCATGCTGATGGGAGCGGTCGGGTTCGTTCTCCTGATCGCCTGTGCCAACATCGCCAACCTGATCCTGGCGCGCTCGGTAGA
>JACZWF010000128.1 GCA_022572285.1 Nitrososphaerota archaeon
TTCTTAGTTCTTTGATCAGTCAACTTCTCAGAACGGAACCTCTCTAAGAACGACGGTTCTCTGACCCTCTGCATCTCGGATGGTTCGTAGTACCTAGAAGATTGGTACTCATATAATGTCCTTCGGTGTCCCTTCCTTTCAAAGACTATATCAAAGAGATCTCTTTGCTCCTTTCCATATTTTGGAGGATTTGTTGCAGGATTACCCATCGGAAGATTAAGAATTACGCCAGACGCCTTACCACTTCTCTTGCAAGAAATGACGCGAAGGATTATCTCGTCGGGCAACAGGACACCTTAAACCCAAGCGGATTTAAAGCCAGCGCGAGGAAAGCAACAAATAATCCGACTCCACCATAACGAGGACCAATTGATGCTAAACATCAGAAGAGTGGAGATTCTAACTCCTCTAATCGTCATGATTGTCGGAGCTTCTGCGGCCCTCTATCTCTACTCAGTTGATAATTATTCACTCCTCTACTATGGCGATTCAATCTCACACCTGGTCGGTGGCAGAAAGTTTGTTGATTGGGTAAATCCTGGAATTGCCCAGATCGGAACAGTATGGCTCCCCATGCTACATTTTCTTCTAATTCCTTTCTCACTGAATAACTTCCTCTTCACGAGCGGCTTTGCTGGAATCTTCGTAAGTCTTCCAGCATTGGGGTTAGCGTCACTATACATTGTGAAACTGATCCATCGATGGAATGGATCGGTTAGGATCGCTTTCTTCGGCGGCCTGATCTTCGCGCTTAATCCGAGCATTATATACATGGGCGTGGTATCAATGCAAGAATCTCTACTACTCTTCTTTGCCCTTGCTTCCATCTATTACATCTATTCGTGGTATGACGAGTCACAGAAAGAAAGTCGACGTGGACTGAAGAGCCTCTACATTTCTGCTCCTCTGGTCATTCTAGCAACGCTTACAAGATACGAGGCCTGGCTCCTTCCTCTAGCTCTCACAATTCTTGTGATTATTAGAATACTAACATCAAAAGATCTAAAGAAGACCATCCTATATCTCCCTCCTCTCTCCTTGTCATTCGGCGGGATAGTCCTCTGGCTGGGTTGGAATCAGCTATCTTATGGAGATCCATTTACGTTCTTGAATACCCCCTTCTATTCTTACCTTGCACAGGCAACCAGTCGACCTTTTCGGGAGTTTCTGTTCCTCCAACCAGTATCGTCAGCACAAGTTCTGTTCATGGCCATGGAGGTGATGTACGGAGCGCCGCTCCTGATTCTCGCAGCTATTGGCACTGTCAGATTCATTGCAAAATCAAGGAGAAAAATATCCCAGCGATTCTTCTTAATCATACTCCTGGGTCTTCCAACAATCTCAACTTATATTGCCCTTGTATCAGGATTCGGTGAACTCTTTCACCAAGGTGGAGGAATATGGTTCAATAGTCGATTTCTTGTCTTGACATCTGGAGTAGTAACCTTCGGGGCAGTTTCTCTCCTAACACTAACAAAACGAAGAACATACCTCTTCGCGATTAGCTTCATACTCATCCTATCTGTTGGATTCGGATCGGTTCGTCAGTTAGGCTATCCAAACTCTCCTATGGTGATGAAAGAGGCATATGCAGGATTTTCTTATAGGAATGAAACATTCTCTGCTCTCGAAATAGCGAATATCTTGGAAACTGAATATCAGGGGGGGACGATTCTTGTGCTAACCTCTTCAGGAGATGCCCAGAAGATAATGGTCTTCACCGGAATCCCCTTAAGGAACTATAGGGATCTCTTCGGAGGAGATCCTTGGCCCTTCAAAGACGGTAAGAGAACCTTTACCGATTGGACAATAGTCTCCAATCGGCCAGCTGGCGATGCTTTGCTTGGTGTTGGTTATCTCCAACAGAATTCAGTTATTCTAAATAAGAATTACGATATTGTAGCGAGCAATTCCTTCTTCACCTTATTACGCCTTAAACAAGGATAGTACCTTAACTAACTGTTAAAACGATGTTTTGACCATGGATGAAGTCGTTGGCAAGAGCAAGCACGGTGAAATGACAATTGATCAGATAGCTGGTATTCAGCCTGGGATGGCTAGGTTGATGGATGAAATCTCTAGGCGTTTTATTTACTTGTACTACTCTGCCAAGGAAGGTAATTGGCTTATGGCACGTCATCAGTATAAGGAGGTAATTTCATTGATGAAAATCCTGAAGGTCACTCGACCCAAATATACTACAGATATGGAGACGTATGAACGACATCACCTCTCCCCTATCTTCGAAGCAATAGAAAAGCGAGACAAGAAAGCATTCGAAGACTCCTATAATATTGCTGTGGAGGGATCTGATTTCTACCACGACAAGTACGACCTTGCTTACATTAGATTCGTAGTTCCGTCGAAACCCCCAGACCATTTTCACCTAGGGCCTCCAGAAAAGTTCTCTAGGAAGAGATCTCGTCTCTAGCTTACCAGCAGAGAAGATTATTTAGTACGATATTTTGAACGGATACTGCGGCTCCGGTGGTGTAGCCCGGTCAAGCATTTCGGCCTTTCGAGCTTCGAAGAGAGCCGACGATCGCGGGTTCGAATGGATTCGCCTTCCGACGAGTCCTGAGCGTCCCGCCCGGAGCACCTTCGTGATTTTTATTTTCTGACAGCTCGCTTCCCGGTCATAATATAGAGAACTGATTCACCGATGTAAGTTGCATGATCGGCAATTCGTTCGATATAGCGGAGGATTAAGGTTTCTGCGACGGTGCACCTCAGATCTGTCCCCGGCTCTTTCGCAATCTTCTTGACATGGTCTAGATAGAGCTTGTCCACTACGTTATCCATATCTCTCAATGTTTTGGCCAAGTCAACGTCTTTTTCCATGAATGCCTTAATTCCTACTCTTATCATCTTCTTCGCTTGCTTCCCTGATTTTTCTACAGCCCTGGTGTCGCAGTGCGAGAGATCTCCAAAAACTCCAAAAACTTGCGAGATATCGTATGCATATCTGCCTAAGCGAGAGAGGTCATAGGAGATTTCGAGATATGACTTTATGTGCCTGAGATCTGAAGCAACCGGACCAAACCTTGCGAGAAGCTCTACCGCTAGATCACTAATCTCATCCTGTAATACCCTTAGCTCCTCGGATCTCTTAAAAATGTCATCGAGCGCACTAGTTTGAACGCCATATGCCCCGATTGCGGTAGAGACGGTCTTCTCTGAAAGATCCGCCATATCGAGAAGCATACTTCTGAGTTTCTCTAGCCCGATGTCAAGAAGTCTGGTCAACCGACTATCCTATCCTCCCTCGAATGTAATCTTCTGTCCGCGAATCTCTCGGATTAGTGAAAATCCTCTTTGTGCTCCCATGTTCGGCCAGGTAACCTTCTCTCCTATCACCTACCATCATCACTGACGTGAGATCTGATACTCTTGCGGCCTGTTGCATATTGTGAGTAACAATTACGATTGTATAATCTTCTGTAAGACTTCTGATCAGCTCTTCGATTCGTGAGGTGGCGATAGGGTCAAGAGATGAGCAAGGTTCATCCATTAGCAGAATCTCAGGCTCTACTGCCAGAGCCCGTGCGATGCATAGCCTCTGCTGCTGTCCTCCCGAAAGCTCTAGAGCGTTTTTCTTGAGAATACCCTTCACCTCCTCCCAGAGTGCCGCCTGTTTTAGAGCCTGTTCGACTACTTCCTCGAGGTTACGCTTATTCCCATTAATTCGGGGGCCGAATGCCACATTATCGAAGATGCTCTTAGGAAAAGGATTAGGTTTCTGGAATACCATACCGATTCGACGTCGAATGTCAGTCACATCGGCGTCACTATCATAGATGCTCTCGCCCTTTAGCAGGACTTTACCCTCCGTACGTGCATTCGGTATCAGTTCATTCATCCTGTTGAAAGATCGCAAGAGTGTAGTCTTCCCACAACCGGATGGACCAATTATGGCACTGACCCGATTTGGAGGAATTTTGAGCGAGACAGATCTAATAGCTTGGAATTCACCGTAATAGATGCTCAAATTCTGAACATCGATGGCTGGAGTGGTACCACTCATTCTGCAAGCCTCCTCTGGTATTTGTTTCGTATAAGAATGGCTATAGAATTCATACCGATTAGGACCAACAATAATGCGATTATTCCTGCAGCTGCCAACCCCGCAAAGTCAGCCTGAGGTCTTGACACCCAATTGAAGATCTGAATTGGGAGAACGGTAAACCTATCCAGCGGACCAGTAGGTACGAACGTAATGTAGACCAATGCGGCAATCGCTAGCATCGGTGCCGCCTCTCCGATGGCGCGAGACATTGCGAGTATCGTCCCTGTAAGGATCCCTGGAATTGCAGACGGGAGTACTGCTCGCCTTACTACCTGCCATTGCGTAGCTCCCAAAGCGTAGGCGGCAAGACGATAGTGCCGAGGAACTGCGGCGATCGCTTCTCTTGCTGTTATGATTATGATTGGCATTATCAGTAGAGTAAGGGTTAATGCGCCTGCGAGAACACTTCTCCCAAGTGCGAGGATTTGTACGAAGACGGCCAGACCAAGAAGACCGTAGACAATAGACGGAACTCCGGCCAAGTTGGAGATGTTAACATCAATAAATCGAGTGAATTTATTCTGTGGAGCGTACTCTTCCAAGTATATTGCCGCCCCAATTGCTAGGGGGAAGGAGAATAGTGCGGTAAAGCCAGCTACCCAAAGAGTTCCGAAAAGTGCGGCTCGGATTCCGGCCTCCTCTGGGAGATTTTTGTGGTTGATAACGCTGATGATGACAGGACTAGA